>JBCCOI010000251.1:0-10102 GCA_039025515.1 Planctomycetota bacterium | reverse complement strand
GCGAAATTGATCGACGAATCGGTCAAGTCCGAGACTCGTAGCATGACGTCCTACCAAGCTTTCTCATCTTCGGTCGCGACCCAACAGGCGAACGCGGAAACTGCCAACCCGTTCGGTCGTTCTCGAGTTTCATTGAAGGCGTTCATCGATGCTCGAAGTCAATTCTTGACGCAGTACAAGAAGGAAGAGGTTAAATGAGTCTCGAATCAGATCGAAAGCTCAAACGAATCGAACTCAAGTTTCGCTTGGAGCCAAACCTCTCGGATGCCGTCCGTGATTGGGCGAGGGATCATCTGGGCGTTGACGAGAACTGCCAGCCCGACTCCGGTGATTCCTACAGCATCAACACGCTGTACCTTGATACCGCTGAGCGAGACATCTTTCACCGGACGGGACGAATCGGTGCAGCGAAGCATCGTATTCGTCGGTACGGATCGGAACAGACCGTTTGGTTGGAAACGAAACGCAAAAAGAAGATGGTGGTTCGGAAAAACCGAACCGCCGTGTTCGAGTCGGATTACCTTTCTCGGTCCACCGGCAAGTACGACGATGCGTGGTGTGGGAACTGGTTTCTCGACCGCGTCACCTCGCGAGGATTGCAGCCCGCGATTCAGATTTCGTATCAGCGATTCGCTCGAGTTGCAACGATTGATGGTCGAGAGATGCGTCTCACGATCGATAGCGAGATGAAGGCGGGTGACGTTCATGCGTGCAACGCCTGGAACGTCGCCAGTCAATCGAATTCAGTCGATCCGTCAGGCGTTCGGTATGAATCGGTTGGGTTTGGCGACTGCGAAATCTTGGAGCTCAAGTTCCACGACACCATGCCTCCCTTGTTCAAGAAACTACTTCAGACGTTTACGTTGCCTTCAACGGGGTTCTCAAAGTATCGAACGGCCATACGTGCCGTCTCCCCGGCGGAGCCCGTCTATGGATGAATGGTTGGGTGAAATCTCGGCACCGCAACTACCCGATGACGTTCCGGTACTCGCGACTCGCTTGCTACTCTCGTGGGTGTTCGGCTACGCGGTAGCCTGGATCGCAAGGCGACACAAGCCAGACAACGGAAGCGATACGCTCACGCTGACTCTTGTTTTGATGAGTATTCTTATCGCCATGGCAACACAGATCATCGGTGACAACATCGCACGTGCCTTCAGTTTGGTGGGTGCGCTTTCGATCGTTCGTTTCCGCGCGGCCGTGCCGGCGACGCGCGATGTTGCGTTCGTCCTGGCAGCGGTGGTCGTTGGGATGGCGGTCGGCGCTGGTCAATACTGGGTGGCTTCGATCGGCGTCGTCATCGTCGGTTTGGCGACGATGATCAACTCGCCATGCAAGAAGCAAACCGGTCAAGGTTTCGAAATATCGGCCAAGCCCAAACGCGATTGGAAGTTGACGATTCAGACAGGGCTGAACGCGGACGGCAACTGGGAAGCTGAGCTTCGGCGACTTGCCGGAGAAATTCAACTTGTGTCCGCGGAAACCACGCGACGTGGTTCGGCGATGCAAATGGTGTATCGAGTCGTTCTAAAGAGTGATGTGAATGCGACTGAGATCGTGTCGACTCTCAATTCGCTTTCAGCTGTTGAATCGGTCACAATTAAGGCGTGATTGAACCGCGCTCTTCTGGATCTGATGTTGAACGACGCCGAGCCAAAATTATCGAACCACGATCGCGAGGCAATCGAATCACGTGAAGTCGACTCGCTCATTTCTGCGGCCCGTCTAGGCGACGCCGAGGCGCTAGGCGAGTTACTTTCGCGGTACCGCCGCTACCTCGTCTTTTTGGCGCGGAGTGGTCTGCATCGGCACATGCAAGCGAAGGCGGATCCGTCTGACATCGCACAAGAAGTTTGCTTGGCGGCACACGGCAACATTGGTGATTTTCAAGGTCAAAACGCGGATCAGTTTGCGTCGTGGTTGCGTGGGATTCTTAGCAACACTTTGGCGATGCATGTTCGCAGATACCTTGGTACCGGCAAACGTGACGCCCGTTTGGAAGAAAACTTGCATCGAAGCCTCACCAATGCATCGGGATTCCTACAGTCAAAGCTCGCCGCCGACATGACTTCGCCCAGCCAGCAGTTCGCCCGTAATGAAGCGTTTCTGCAACTGGCCTCGGCGCTGGAAGATCTTCCGGAAGACTATCGTCAAGTCATCATTTTCCGGCACATCGAGGGGTTGCCTTTTCATGACGTGGCAAGGCTGATGGAACGTAGTGTCGACAGTGTCGAGAAGCTCTGGGTAAGAGCACTCGCAAAATTGAAAACATCGGTGGGTAATCGATGACCATTTCCGAAGACACCGAAGCCCTCGTCGTTAAGGCCATGAAAGAATACATGGATCTATTGGGCGAAGGTCAGGCTCCGTCGATCGAGCAGTTTCTGAACGAAAACGAATCCATCGCTGAGGAACTACGCCCCGCCTTGGAAGGATTGGCGCTCGTCCACGAGGCGGGAGGTGATTCTGCTTCCAGCCTCAGTTCCATGTCGCATGACAAGACCGAGACAGCTGCGGAATTCCTTGGTGGCAAGCCGATCGGCGATTTCCAGATCATTCGCGAGATTGGGCGCGGTGGAATGGGGCTGGTGTATGAGGCAACCCAGCTGTCCTTGAACCGCCGAGTTGCGCTGAAAGTCTTGCCACTTGCAAGCGGACTCGACGCTGTGCGGTTGCAGCGATTTAGAAATGAGGCGAATGCGGCTGCAACACTGCATCACACGAACATTGTTCCCGTGTATGCCGTCGGCAATGATCGAGGCGTTCACTTTTATGCAATGCAACTGATCGATGGAATCACGCTTGCGGACTTGCTGAGAAGTCTTCGTGAATCCGAAGAGGGAGACGATGCACCATTCGCTCAGACGGATGATCACGTGGGTCAACGAGAGGAGTCGCGGGCATCAAGACGACCGTCTTCGGCACGTGGAGAATATGACACTGTCCCGCACTATTCGACCGAGTTCAACTCCGACCACGCACGCCAGACAGGTTACTTCCGGAATGTAGCACGTATGATTCGCCAAGCGGCTTTGGCGATCGATCACGCGCATCAATACGGCATCATCCACCGGGACATCAAGCCTGCCAATCTTCTCCTGGACGACACCGGGAAGATCTGGGTCGCCGATTTTGGTCTCGCGCAAGTTCAGGCCGAGCAATCAAACTTGACTCGTACCGGTGATCCGATGGGAACACTTCGGTATATGAGTCCGGAGCAAGCGACGGGTCAACATTCGGCACTCAATCATCGCACCGATATTTACTCGCTCGGAGTGACGCTCTACGAACTCCTGACGCTGCGACCCGCGATTTCCGATGGCAGCTATCACGAAATGCTCAATCGTGTCGCGCACTCGGAACCCCCGACACCGCGATCGATCGTCCCCGAACTTCCGGTGGAGCTCGAGACGATTGTAAGAAAGGCCAGTGCGAAATTGCCCACCGAACGTTACGAGTCAGCCGAGGCGCTCGCGGCGGATCTGCAGGCCTGGTTGGACGATAAACCGATCGCCGCAAAGCCACCAAGTCCACTCGAACGTCTCGCAAAATGGCGACGCAGGAATAGCGGCCTTGTCGCCGCCGTCGGCGGCGTGTTGATGTTCGCGACCGTGGGCCTCGCGATCACGACGCTGGTGATTTGGAACCAAAAGCAAAAGACCTCGGAAGCTCTTACGCGCGAAACGGAGCAGCGACAGCTTGCTGAGGAGCGCTTTGAGCAAGCTCGACGGGCCGTCGATACATTCAGCCGGCTGAGCGAGACCGAACTGTCGCACCGCGGCAACAGGCAGGATCAAGAATTGAGGCGAAGTTTTTTGGAAACGTCCATGTCGTTCTACCAAGACTTCCTCAAGCAACGGGCGGATGACAGTCAGCTCTCGAGCGAACTTCTTGCGACGAGTGATCGTGTTCAGCGAGTGGTCGATGAGCTTCGAATACTCAAAAGCCTGGAACGTCTTGCGCTCTTGAGAGATCAGCGAATCGGCGCTGAGATCGGAATCTCATCGGACACCGCTTCTGAGGTCATCGATTCGATTGAGCGATTCGACCGCGAGCGGGCAGAACTTCCGAATCAATTCATAGGTGGCTTGCAGGATGAAAACAAAGCGTTCTCCGAAGTGCTGCGGCGATTGGATCAATCCACTCATTCCTTGCTCACGTCAGAGCAGATGTTGAGGCTGCAGCAAATCAGCCTTCAGCGACACCTACCGTTCTCGTTGAAGTCTTCGGAAGTGATTCAAGGACTCGCGTTGACCACGGAGCAAGTGGAACGAATTGATCGAATCATCGATGAGAATGCTCCGCCGGGTGTTCCGCGTCGCCGTGGTGGCCCGAACGGAAGAGGCGGACGACATGATGGCCAAGGTAAAGGTCCCGATGGTAGAGGTCCGGAAAGAAGTGGTCCTGACGAGCGTGGAACACCTGGACGAGAAGGTCCGGGATTTGGCGGTCCTCCTCGATTTGGTGGTCCCGGCCAATTCGAAGGACCGCCACCCAACGAGGATGAGATTGCCGTGGCAACCGCGACGACCGTTGAAGCGATCATGAGAGTTCTCAATGAGGAACAACGTAAAGCGTGGAACGCGATGATCGGCGAGCCTCTTCAATTCAGTGATCCGCCCTCTGCATTGTGACGAGAAAGTCGACCGCATTAGCGCCATCGCGATCGCTGCGATTCCCTCAAGGCCGTACCTGTTGAGTCATTCCACAGCCATATGACTTCGCTTCGATATCCCATTCCCTAGTTCGGGCTTTCACCGTTTGTTGCGTTGCGAATCTCGCGTTCGATTATCCTTTCAAGATGTCTCTTTCCAGCCGCTCCATGGCTACCGAGAATAAAGTCTGCGATCTCGCCATTAGAGCCAACCACGAAAAGGCACGGGATGCCGGTTCGATCCAGCGGAAAGGATTCGGGATCGACACGGTGAACCAATTCGGTGATTTGAAAACGTTCGGCGACAGCACGTATTCGTTTTCCCGAGTCTTGCCATGGCGAAAAGACGAATCTGACTTCACGATCCGAATATCGTTTCGTCAACGCGACAACGTCGGGTAACTCTTGCAGGCAAGGCCCGCACCAGCTTGCCCAGAAGTCAATGACAACAACCTTTCCACGGAGATCAGAGAGTGTTCCGCTACCGGCTTCGGACCGTTCGATGCCGGTGTCCGAGACGTCCTTCCCAAGCCAATCCTCGAACGCTTCGGCGACATTTGGATGTGGCAGAGAAAGAAAAGCCATAGAACTTTCGTCTCCTTCAGCGAAGGGCACGGTCTTTAGATTGAAATACTTTGTCGTTGTCGTCTTGCGTCCTTCCGAAGTTGTGGACGCAACGATCAACTGAGATAACTGCCGTGTGGCTTTATCAAAGCGGTAGACCCAGGACTTCGCCGGAATGGAGACCTCGATAGCGGGCTCGCCGTCCTCGCCGTCAACCAACTTCGGACGATAGTACTTGAGTTTGTCGAAGTATTCGTCATGCAGGTACTGCGCGGCGACTTCGAATCCCGCGTTCTGCACGATCGATGCCCCGCCCCGAAACACGGGTGCGGACTGGTCGTCGATCTTCTCCTTCGAATTCGATGGCCAAGCCCGCAGACTAACCCGTTTCCCGTCCGACCAAAGAACAGATTCTCTCGCCCCCGTTTCGTCCATGAACACGATTTCAAAGCGTGGTGCCGACTTTAAAGATCGCTCCACTTTGAAAGTCCCAAGCCGCTTTCGAACTGATCCATCGCCTCGAGTGGTTTCGTGCAGGAATTCACCGTCAACGAATCGGACGTTCGCGTGCGACTCGATCGCTTCCATCAAAAACTCGGTAGCCGTGAGTCCGTCTTCCGTTGCGAGACGACAATGCTGATTCGAAATCTCTCACCCTTGCATTGTGACGGTTTCCGCCAAATGCCGTCGTACCCAAGAAATGCGGCCCCGTCTCTCTTTAGCCAAACTTTCGAACCGTCATTGGCTCTTAGCTCGACAGTACCGACCGTCACGACTGCCATCGCTTTCATTGGCAGTGTGAATCTGTCTCCTTTCAACAAGCGAATCTCCATGCCCATTCCGCCAAGGAACTTAACGAGGGCGGGGAGCCTTTCTTTATCTGTTGCTCCGGCGAGTGTTTTGATCTCAGCGTCCAAATCCTCGAAATGGATCGGTGGAGGCCCATCCGAGTATCCCTTGCTACCTCCAAAAAGCGTCAGCGAGAGAAGAGTCACAGCAAGCAGTGCGTGTTTTGTTGGCATCATTGTTCATCTCCTTGGTTGGAGCTACTGCATCATCAACACTTGCTCTGTGCTTCTGTGCCTTTGTGAGAGGCTTCTCGCGTGGGAATACAGTCTCTCACGGAGGCACCAAGGCACGGAGGTTCCGCTTCTTCGTCTGTTCTTACATCACTGAGCAAATCGTTTACCCAAGCGTTTCGAAATAATCCGTCCGGATCTTTGCTTTGGCAGACTGCCTTGAATTCGTCGAACCGTGGGTAAAGTTCGCGAAGGCTTGAGGTCGGAAGTGGACAGACCTTTCCCCAGTGCGGACGGGCACCGAAAAGATCCGCCATGCTTCGAGCGATCAGCTTGGAGATTCGCTCAAACGAAAGACTTTCCTTGAGCGAGTGGTAGTTGATGAGCGAGATGGAGTACCAGTCATCGGATTGCTCGTCTTCCGCCTCACAGGTCATGGAGATCATCGTTGCGTCGACCAAGACTCTCCGAACACAGATCGGATAATGATGACAATACGCTCCGGCTAACGCTCGCAAGTCGGCCTCGCATCCGGTCTTCGATAGCTGTTCGCGAAACACTTCCTCGATCGCTGAATCGTCCGTGCCAGCAACAGTCAGGACTTCGCGGACGAATCGAAGTGCACTCTCCAGGTGTCGCCCTTGGACGAACAGCTCCATTTCGACGTGCCGAAACAAATCATGCTTCATGACCAGTTGTGTGTTGGAAGATCCAACAACTCGCCACTTGTGGACAACGCCCAGTGGAATCACGCTGCGGAAGAGGCCTCGAATAAGTGACTTCGAACGAACCTTCAATGCAAAGAGTATCGCCAAGTGCATGGCAATGTCGAAGACCAGAAAACGATACCACAGGTAGATCCGCAACGATCGCGATGGCCTTTCATCCGTTTCACGCCGATGCTGAGCCACGAATGTCCATCGCCACGGAACAAGAAAAAACTGTTGAAGAGGGAACTCGTTTTCGGCTTCGATCACGGGAGTCAGATTATCGAACTCTTGGAAATGTTCCTCAATTGCGTAGCAACTTCGGCAAGCCATGCGAACGCTCAGAATCACGCCCATTGAACCGAGACTGCACCGCATCGCTTCGAGGTCTGGAGGGCTGTCGATCTCTTCGATGATGACCTCACCGGTTGTCGATTCGTACCGAGCAACACGTACTGCCTGAACGTAGTGCGAGAGCGAATTCTTGCCCGAACCGTGTGTTCCCGTTGAAATGGCTCCCGCAATCGTTTGCTCGGCAATGAAGCCCACCGATGGCAGTGTCCATTGTTTAATCCGTTCCAGCTCTGAAAGCGCTCGTTTGATTTGACACCCCGCTCCGATCCACGCGGATGGGACGTCACCATCCATCGGTGTCACTTCGTTTAGATTCTGCAGATCAACCAGAGTATCCGAAGTCTCAAGCACTTGACTCCAGGAGTGGAGACGCCCCATGCAGCGGATCCTTTGACCTCTGTGTCTCTCCAGAATCTGCGCGACTTCTTGTTCATTGGCAGGAACGTAAAACGCTTTGGCGGTGAGCGGGACGTTGCCGCCGAAGTTTGTCTTGGGGAGTACGGTCGCCATGGTCTACTTGGGTGTTTTCGAAGAATTCAATCCGTCTCCACCTCGACATCGATCACATGATTGTATCGCAAACTGCCATCACGCTGCTTCGTGCTGAGACGAGAAAGAACAGGTCAGTTATTGATCCCGCGATGCTACGCTAAGAAACGGCGATCATTGATTGTCGCCGATCGGCTCCGTCCGATCGATTCTGACGCGTTTCCATCGAGCGGAGTCGATGGGCGACTTTCAAGAACACACCAGCTATTGAAGGGCCGTTCCTAAGTCATGCTCCGCATGACATCACTTTCGATACAGCAACGATTGACTTGATCATTTGGGCGGGCGGCCGCATCGAAGGGCTAACGTTTTGGGTTTGCTTGTCCCAAATCGCCACGGCCGGGCGCGAAGACATCTCGATTTCCCAACCACACCGTGTCGGGCTGATCCCGCAGTCGGAGTGTAAACCGTCCCATGTCGACAGCTTCACGATAAGAATCGAGCCGATCTCGGAGCGTTCTTACCGCAGTGCTTTCCTTCGCCCCCCGCAACACTTTGGGCTGCAAGGTTGCCAACGCGAGCTCAACCGAGTTTCGATAGATGCGAATTGTTTGTTCGGCGTCCGTTTCTTTTACCAGTAGCCCAGAAGCAAAACCCGCATTGAGAATGGTAAATGTGCTTGCGGGAACCAGTGAGGGAAGTGCATCCATTTCGGTACTGGATGCCAAATAACTTTTGCAAATGGATGCTGTACTGTAGGTCGCAGCAGCTTGCCCATCCAAAACGCTTTCAAAAATCTCAATCGCGGCTTGGCGTTGGTCACGCGTTTCCAGCATTTGACTCCGTTCAAGTGCAGATCGCAGGATTTGCCTGCACACTTCCTGTTCCAGCAATGCACCACGAGTCATCGACGGCGTTTTCGGAAGTTCCCCGATGAGATGAATGATTCCGCCAGTAGCTTCGATGTCGAACTCGTTGACTTGAATTTGCTTCGCCGGCAGACCTTCTGGTCCGATCTGAAAAATCCCCCATCGGCCCTCATCACCGATGCGGACAGCCCAACCACACGTCGGTCCACCCTCCCCGCTTGGAAGGAGCCAACGCGTTGACCCGCTCGCTAAAGTCTCTTGATCGTATCGACCTGGGATCACCAGCTGATTGATTACAAATTCTGACCGTGCTTCGGAACCACCGTCAATTCCGGCAAGCGTTTGATCCGAAACAGCTAGGATTGTTAATGGATTGGTTGTCTGTATCACTTGACGGATTCGCTTTGAATCCATCGCATCGGCCATCATTGAGTATCCGGATCGCGCACGCAGTACTCGCGCAATTGAGGATGAATTTTCGATCTCCTCATGTGATGAATTCAACACACCGTCAATGAGGCAGATTCTCCCATTCGATGCTTCGATGGTCTGCATCAGATCGAGATCGGCGTTGCTTTCGAACTGGTCCGCGATCGTTTGTTCGTGCGAATCAGATGATTCTTGCGCCCCGATTTCTGTTGTCACAATCCAAAGACCTGTGACCACAAAAGTCAGTATTGTTCTTCGCTTTGCAATGCACATCATGTTTCTCCTGCGTGTACGCATGTCTGAAACCGGGTTCGCTTGCATACAGATTCCGGATTCAGAAAAAAGCACAGAATTACTGCGTCTGTGGGCATCTGATGAAACGATCGTGCGGGGGCAAGGAGCCCGTTCGACACGATATGTTGGAAGCGTCCGTCGAGCTCCAGTCGAGTCGACCGCTAATTTGTTGCTAACTGTGCCCCTTTCGCGAATTGGTCAGATCCACTCACCAAGTTTTCACGAACCGATCGGCATCAGGATTGCTTTCACGAATGGGACACGAAAAATGACTCGGCAAATCTTCGGGATTCTATCGACGATGACTCTGGCGTTTGCGGGAACGTTGTTTGGCCAATCGACCAATCAATCAAGTCAAGCCACGCCAACCCTGCTTGCTCCGTCCACGAATCCGTTGCCCCTTGGCATTGCGTTTCCGCAGTGGTACCGAACCAGTCTGGAAAAGGAGCTCGAAACCAACGGAAGAGACGGCGATACGACGGATCTCTTGCGGCAAGCCGAGGTGGTTGAGCCCACCGAAGCGAACCGGAGCAAGGCGAAAGAAGTTCTGATCAGGATGGCAACTTTCCTTAACGCTCAAAACTCCGCCAGTTTTACCTTGGAGTATGAACTGAATCAGCAGGAAACCATGGGTACGGTAGCGACGGGAAAGAACGCATTCGAGACATTTCAATTCGACTTCGCAAAACCAAACCTGATCAAAGCATCGTGCACACGTGAAAG
>JBCCOI010000250.1:0-10102 GCA_039025515.1 Planctomycetota bacterium | reverse complement strand
GAAGAGATAAGGACCGGGCCATTATTAACTGGCGTGTTTTTGAGAGTCGCCCATCGGCTCCGCCCGATGGAAACGTGTCAAAATCGATCGGACGGAGCCCATCGGCGACAATCGAAATATCGATCGGACGGAGCCCATCGGCGACAATCATTGATCGCCCGTTCCTAAGGCACAGTTTAACAACACAACGACCAAAGTGGAAATCTGCGGGAAACAGCGAAGTATTGTTGCGTTGTCCACCCGACAGTTCACCGGCGGAACCAGCTTTTGCGTTTGACATAGCAGTCACGCATCAGGTCGAAGTAGACCGAATGCTTGAACTTCTCAAGTAGCGGAAGGAATTTGTGGATTCCCTGGTTCTCGATCAACTTTCGTTCAGCCGTCGAGATGGTGACCATCCAAAAGAGCTGAATCGAACTACCCAGCATTTCTCTGGCCGGAAGGGGCTTCGAGTCGGATTCAATGACCGGCAGCATATAAACACAATCCTCTTGGTTGCTTCCCGCCAGAAGAGTGCGAAGTTCGCCGTTCGATCCCGTTGTCCCTATCGAGAGTCCTTGTTTTTTTCGAAACGGGATCTTCGCGGCCGCCCGAAGGATCTCGACCGCGTGCTCTTCGACTTGCGTCATATACAGCAGAAGTTCCGCGCGAACACTTCGTTGGCCGTTGGGCATCGGAATCGGGTAGTCGCTCATCCCATTAGTAACCAACGTGTGCATCTGTCGTTCACCGTCGGGTTGATAGACCGAAACGTCGACACGCATGGATTCGTCGGGATCAACGTATGTCTTTCCGAACTCGCCGAACCGCTCGATGAAAAGTTGCTGACGGAAGGCGATAGCATCCTCCGCACTTAAGCCCGGTTCCGCCGGCTTAGTGACCATTGCTCGGTTTCCCCGAGAAAACTTGGTCGGTTGCCGCGAGGCCTTTTCGCCGGAGTCGTGGAGTTTTTCGCCTGCCTCGCGTATCTGCTCGACGAAAAGATCGTCTGCGTCGCTGGCTCCCAGCACTTCTTCCCAAGTCGACGGCAACTCGGCCGCCGGGTCGCCATGCTTCGTGGAGCCGTTTGATGTTTTCGTCGCAAGCGGAGGGTCGTTTGACGGATCGACGGAAAGTGTCGCTTCCTCGCGGAGTAGAGCATTCGCCGACTGTGTCTCAGTCGGTCCATCCAACGACGGGTCGTCTCCGCTCGACGCGATGCTCAATTCACGCTCTGTGAGTTCGGCTTCTCTCCGTATCAACTCTGCTTCGCGGTGAGCGAGTGACTCTTGTCTGGAAGCAAAGTCTTGAAGAAGCTTCTGCTTCTCGTCGGGGTTCGCTAAAGACTCGTAAATCCGAGAGCTGACCTCGGTTCGAGAAAGATCTTCGTCTACATCGTTGGCAGTCCGTTCACTGAACGCAACCTTTTGAGCGTTAAGCTCGCTCGCCAGCTTTTCAAGTTCTTCAGCGCGTAAAGCGATGGCGTTTTCCTGCTCGAGAGTCTTCGATTCTCGCTCTGCGAGGGATTCCTCTAGCACTCCTAGGGTTTTCGCCTGGTCGCTTAATTCAGCTTGGGCGGTTTCGATCGCATTCTTCTGCTCCTCAAGATCGGCAACTCTTTGATCGACATCGGCAAGCTGGCGTTCGATTTCCGCCTCGGCAGCCTCCGACGCTTGTTTAACTTGGGATTCACGCTGCGACAGATCCGCTTCGAGCTCGGTCTTTCGGTTCTCAAATTCGATACGTTGTTCGTTGAGTTCAGACTGCTGGGAGGCGACGATCTCTGTCTGCTTCGCATACTCGGCTTGCTGCTCTCGCAGTTGCTTCTCTTTCTGTGTCAGTTCCGCCTCCCATTCGGTCAATTTCTCCGTAGCCAATCTCAACTCTTGTTCTCGAGCCTTGAGGTCCATTTGAGCTTCGTCGAACGACAACCTTCTTTCTTTGGACTCTTGTCGTTCGAACTCGAGTTGTTGCAGCTGCTCCGCAAATGCTTGCTCGCGGGCCTGCAACTTGCGGCGATATTCGATCGCTTGGTCATCGAGCTCTTGCTGAAGTGTGCGGATCCGAGTTTCGAATTCTGCGGTTCTCCGGTTCCTCAAGTCGGTTCGAGTCTGCTTCGCCTCCGCAAGCAAGCGGGGAGAGAAGTTCAAGGACGGTATCTTGTAAGCCGCAGTCCATCGCTCCTCACCCAAACGTACACCCGCGTTCGGATGAAGCGTTCGGGCATCCGCAAGACTCTGTAGCTGCTGCAATGAAAAAGGGCCTTTTTGACCACTTTTCGTCTTGATAAACCACTGTTCAGGCATCGGATCCCCACTGCCGGTAGGGCAGTCCATGTCGGGCGTTCGTTCGTATGGTGAGTGACTACATCCGTGTACTGGTGCCCTGGGTCAATGCCATGAACGCCGATTCCAAATCGAGTTCTTCTTCTGAGAACCGTTTGAGATCAATGTCGTGCTGGATCAATTGCTTCGGAAGGTCGCTGTAGTCATCCACTTCGGGCTTCAGGAAAATTCGTACGGCGGCATCGCCCATCTCGCAACCTTGCACCTTCTCGTGATTTTGCAACAGATCAATGATCGACTGCAACTGCTCTCGACGGTTGGGCGTCACCACCAAAACGATGTGCTCGCGAACCATACGAATGACTTCGGTGACCTCCGCATTTTGCTTCAGCTCACCACGATCGATGATTCCGACCTTATTACAAACATCCGCGAGTTCGGGGAGGATGTGGCTGCTGACGATAATCGTCTTTCCCATTTCTCCCAGTTTGCGTAACAGGTTTCTCATCTCGATCCGGGCCCGAGGGTCCAGACCAGATAACGGCTCGTCTAGCAGCAGGACTTGCGGGTCATGCAAGAGAGTTCGGGCAAGTCCAAGACGTTGAGTCTGACCGCGAGAAAGCGTGTTTGCAAAAGCATCGCGTTTGAATTCCAGGTCGACGATATCCAGCATTTCGTTAACGCGTTTCGCCCGCCGTTCTCCATTGATGCGATAAGAAGCGGCAAAGAACTCGAGGTATTCGACAACGGTCATATCGTCGTAGACGCCGAAGAAGTCGGGCATGTACCCGACCAGCCGGCGAATCTCTTTTGGCGCGGTGTGAACGGAGTGGTCACACACGTAGGCTTCGCCCCAACTGGGTTCCAATAGCGTTGCGATGATTCGCATCGTCGTCGTTTTGCCGGCGCCGTTGGGCCCGATGAAACCGAAGAGGTCTCCGGGGCTGAGGTCCAGATCGATGCTCTTGATCGCAAATGCGTCGCCGTACTTCTTCGTCAAATCGACTGTCTTGATCACCGTTGAATTCAGTCCAAAAGCGTTGAGCGGACGGGCAAGATGACTCGAATGAGCGACACGATGTTGCCGTCGAGTTTTAGTGAAGACTCATCGCCGGAAACAGTGGCAGCTAAATCGAGCAGTGGTTTTTGAGTTCGCCCCACCAAGATGCAGCGATCTTCGTCAAGAATCTCGGACAGGTCTAAGTCACCAAGTGGTCGGTGGACCAGCTCCGTGTAAATGGAGCCACCGGCCGCACGATGGAACATCAGCATCTCCGCGATCCGGACCGGTTCAGAGAAATCTGTTGGCTGCCATGGATTGCTCTCGGTGACGTTTTTTTCGTAGGACTGTTGTCGCGTCAGCTTCCAGCGGAAATTCTTTTGGCGCAGATCCGTGACCGACGGAATGGTTGAGCCGGCCGGCACACGCGTCGGCAGCAGGTAGACCCGATTCCCGAAAACAAGCTGTCCGTCGAGGATGTCGATAGGCAGCACATTCGTGAAGGAGCCTTTAAGTTTCATGCTGTTGGGACTGCGGACCAAGCCTTTGGATTCGTCAAGCTTCGCAGCGACCATGCCAAGTTCACAAGCGACCGAGCGACTGCTTCGCGGAGCGATCGTCAGATTCTCCACCGTCGCAAGGTCACCGCCAGGCGAGATATCACTGCGAAGCGAGATCTGATAGGCGCCCAATGTCTGATTCTCTCCGGCAAGCTGAATGCCGCCAAAGGATTTACCCGGATACCCCATCGGATAGACAAGCTGATCCATCTCTGCCGGATCAGCGAGAAGGGCATCCAGTTCCGGATTGAGTTCCCAAGATGCACTAAGCTGCACGGGGTCATGCGAATAGAGATAGGACCAAGCAAGTCCTCGACCGGCACCCTGAACCAAGTCCAAGTCGATGACTTGGAACTGGTTCGCCCGAATCGTTTTCACGTTCGCGTTACTGTCTTGCGTGGACAAACGCGGTGAGGACTGACTGATGAGGAAGGCTGACAACGCGATGGCGAACGCGGGGAACGAGATCCATCCGAGCAACGGTTTTCCGAGCAAGCGATTGATCAGCAGATAGTCCAGCGGCCCGAGCAGCGCGATCAGAATCATCAAGATCAACGAGAGCGTTGAAAAACTGAATTGAGGTTTGACGGAAAACTGATCGAGCGCACCTCGCATTTGACCGGCGAGATCGTTAAACGAAACTGCTCCCTCACGTTCCAAGCTTTCGTCGGGATCGTCGAAGAAGTCCCCCATCACTTGAGTCAATAAATTCAAACGCTCCGGCCAACTCGCAAAGGGCTCGGTGTTGAGGTCTGCCGTGATAACGGTGCAGCGTCCGAGTCCGCAAACGTAATCACAAGCCAAAACGGCCGAGACGCGTCGCGTTGTACGACCCATCAATACGGGGGTGCCTTTACCGCGAGGCAGCCGAACGCCGTCAAACCGTTCCAACGGTGTCTGACTTGCGGTGTACGTTTCAAACGCCGCGGGGTCATAACGAGCGACCTTGAACTCACTGGCCGGCAGTAGCTGAAGTATCCAAGGGATGCGAGCTTTGACATCGCGAGTCCAAGCGCCGAGACAGATCATGACTCGCCCGCCACGCTTGACCCAGTCTGTGAGCGCGGACTGCTGCGCGCCTGAGAGGTCTTCAAGTACGTCGGCGCCATCCGAGTTGATCATGATGAGGTCAACACCGTCATAGCCCCATGCATGATGAGGCAACATCGAGGAGCTTTTGACCATGGTCACCGCAAAGCGAGCCGCCTTGTCGAGCAAGACGTTCGACTTGCCGATTTCGTCGACTCCCAGCGGATCGCCGATCGAAAGTACCCAGGGCTGGCTAGCCGGAATCATCGCCGGGCCTTGCGCCGGGTTGCCTTCCAGTGGGAACCGTGTCGACACGAGTTCGGTGTCTCGATTCCGGATCACCAAGGGCGATGCTTGTGCGCCCGGCGTCACGTATCCGATTTCAGAGATTTCGTTCTGTTCGAACCCTGGGAAGACGTCGAATTGAACTCGCACTCCATCGCCGTCGACGGTTTCGATCACCGCGTCTGCCGAATCAACGAGCGCTTTGCGAATCTCGCCGCGTGCGCGTACGGCGGTCAAATGACCGACCCGGTAATGGCCGCCGATGCCGATCTCGAGACTGGATTCAGTCTCTTCGTTTGATGCACCCTCGCCTACATCCTGAGCTGAAGTGGAGCCTACGACGCCGCAGAGCATTCCCAGCAGCAAAACCAGGCGGCAAAACAAATACTGATTTGGCTTTAAAGCAAGAATCATCCAACGGCGTGACCGAGGCAATTTCATGGTTTTTCGGAATCGGGACAGTCGCAAACCAGCTTGTAGCATCCAGGGCAGCCGCGTCCGTATTTCGCAACGAGAGCTGCATTCAGGTCGATGTCGGCGACATTTGCGATCGTGGTCAACCAAGCAATGACGTCCGCAAATTCTTCAGCAAGGTTTTCGCGATCATCACCTCGTAAGGCCGACGAAAGCTCTCCAACTTCTTCCATCAACCACATGAACGTCCCCTCGACCCCTCGAGCGGCGTCCTTTTCGAAGTACATCCGGCGGATGTGTCTTTGCAGGTCGGAAAAGGATAATTCGGTCTTGTCGGTCATGGGCCAGATTGTAACGCGGGAGGTTGCTTTCGCGATCCGGCTGCCGCGCGGTAAACTTTGGCGTGGGAGTTTTCTTGCCTCACAGTCGTTCGAGACCATCGAATCCGCTGTTGGCATCCCACGAACCCGACGGAAGCCCCTTCCGACTCCGACATAGGCTTGTTGTTACTGCCGACGGACGGTTTTGGTTCCCAAATTCTTTCACCGCCCGCCCACACCGTTGTTAAAAGCGAACGCGTCAAACCGAAATTCAGCAAGCGGCGAGCGATCTTCTGTCGGTAAGCAAGATTCCGCCGTCGGAGGGGCTGCTGCGGATTATCACAAGTACCCCTTTTACGCCCCCCGGTTTTGGCACGGAATGCGGCCCGTCACTTGGTGGCGACTGCTGCGGCGAGGACGGTTTCGTATCCAAGCGAAACGCGCGGCGATGCTGTTGAGCGTTAGTTTTGCGACGCCAGTCAACACGTTGCTTCACTGGATGCAGCGGATTTTCTTTTTCCGGCAGATGCGTGATGCCGAGCTCGATGGGCCTCCGGTTTTTATCGTCGGGCACTGGAGAAGCGGAACGACCCTGCTGCACGAACTGCTGGTGATGGACGAGCGACTGAGCAGCCCGTCGACTTTCCAGTGTTTTGCACCCCACCACTTCCTTTTAACCGAGTGGGTTTTTAGACGTTTCTTCTCGTGGTTGCTTCCCGGAAAACGGCCGATGGACAACATGGCGACCGGCTGGGAGAGACCGCAAGAAGACGAATTCGCCTTGATGAATCTTGGCTTACCGTCGCCGTACCGCAACCTGGCATTCCCCAGGCAACCACCGGTTGATCTCGAGTATTTGGACTTCGAAAACGTATCCGCTGAAGACGTCGGCCAATGGGTGGCAAGTTTGCGGCGTTTCCTTCTGAACGTCAGTTGCGTGACGGGACGCCCGCTGGTCATCAAGAGTCCCACTCACACCGGCCGCATCGCCGTTCTCGCCAAAGCGTTTCCCGACGCGAGATTCATTCATGTGACACGCGACCCTTGCGCACTGTTTCCGTCGACGCACCGACTCTGGGCAAGTCTTTCCGATGTGCAAGGCTTACAGAAGCCGGAGTCCGACATCGGCGAAGGCGACTCACGACAGAAGCAGTACATCGTGGAGTGTTTCAATCGCATGTACGGCGCCTTCCTGCGTGACCGATCCGCAATCGAACCCGGGCGATTAGTCGAGCTTCGATACGAAGACCTCATCGCGGACCCGGTCGCTAACTTGCAACGTATTTACGAGAACTTACATCTCAGCGAATTCGACTCTGTGCGGCCGATCATCGAACAATGGGCTGAAACAGAGCACCGCAGCTATCGCGTCAATCGTCATCAGTTGAGTGAGCGCGATGAAGCGATGATCCGTGAAGCATGGCACGACTACTTCGAAACGTATGGTTATCAAACAAATGATGCAGCATCAGATGTACCGACCGCAGAAGAGTGAGCGGGCCGATTCGTGTTGGACTCGTGTTCTGATTCAATCGGGTTTTGTCGCTGCGACCTTGCTTTCGGTTTTTGCCGTATCCGGATGTTCTCGTAGCGAGCCGACGTCCGAGTCCGATCCGTCCAGCAGCGTGTCGACGAATCCGAACAGTGAAACGCCGGCTGAGGCATTTGTGCCGGTGAGTTACGATGCGACCGCCGACGAATTGCTTGCCTCGCGATTGCCGCCGGAAGAAGCAAAGGAAGGTTGGGTGCGACTGTTCGATGGTCATACGCTCTTCGGATGGGAAAGCGCCGGTAAAGCGAACTTCCGCGTTGAGAATCAATCCATTGTCGTTGATTCCGGAGCGGTTTCCTTGCTGTGCACGTCGTCTTCTTGGGGCGACTTTGAACTCGCGTTGGAGTTCCGGGCGGACAAAGACACCAACAGCGGCGTCTTCGTGCGGACACCACTCGATCCCGAAGACCCGGAGTTGGACTGTTATGAGATCAACATCGCCCCGGCAAGCAATCCGTTTCCGACCGGATCACTCGTCGGGCGGAAGAAAGCGGACGCCGTCGACCATGAAGAAGATTGGCGCGAGATGCGAATCATCGCGCAAGGCAAGTCAATCCGCGTGGAGGTGGAAGGTAAAGCCATCTGTCGATACGAGGATCCCGTTGATCTCCCGGCCAGACGCATCGGGCTTCAATACAACGAAGGGCGTGCCGAGTTCCGGTCGATCAAAATTAGACCGCTCAACCTCAAGCCGCTCTTGGACGAGTCACTATCCCAGTGGACCCGCTATCCCGAGATGTCAGGTGAGTTCACAATGGACGCTAAGAGAGAGCTACGCGTTCTTGGCGGTAAGACACAGTTGGAGACTAAAGAAAGCTACGGCGACTTTGTTCTCTTTGGCGAGTACAAGATCGACAAGCCGAACATGAACTCGGGGATCTTCTTTCGCTGCATTCCCGGTGATGAAATGATGGGCTACGAATGTCAGATTAACAACGACTTCTTGGAGGGGTCTCGTCTGAAGCCGAAAGACTGTGGGACGGGAGGCATCTTTCGGCGGCAGGATGCAAGAGTGGTTGCCGGAGTAGATGGCTCGTGGGCAACCGTGCTGCTGCAAGCTAGCGGCGGCAAAATCTCCGCCTGGGTCAATGGCATCGGAGTGAGTGATTGGGAAGACACACGTCAGCCGCACGAAAACCCGCGAAAGGGAAAGCGAACCGATCCCGGAACGATCATGTTGCAAGGACACGATCCCGGTACCGATGTGCTCTACCGAAACTTGAGCATCACCGATCTTTGAATAGCAACGCGCTATCAATCAGTGACGCATTTTCAAATTAGCCATCACGCTTCTTCGTGATGAGACGCAAAAGAACGCCTAATACCGGATCCCGACGCCAAAGTTGAGGTGATGGACCTGTAGTTCAGTCGTTACCGATGAGCCGGGGATCGCGCCGGTTGGTGTGACGATCGGACCTGTCAGGCTATTTTCGGGGTAGTAGGTGTACGCGAAGTTGGCGGAAACGTTTTCGGTGAGCTTCTTCGTAAAGCCTGCGGCAAGCTGGTGCTGATAAATCAGCGTCGCTGCAACCGAGAACGTGGCCTCTGCATCTTGGAAGGGATTCTGGTTGTAGGTGTATCCTGCTCGGAGCTGCAAGTCGTCGCTTACTTCGTATTGCACGCCGAAGGCAAGCTGCATCACGCTGCTCATTCCGAGTCCGTTGATTGAACCATCGGCATTGAAGCCATGCGGCCCAAAGCCATCTGTATTCTTGTAGTCGTAGTAGCGAACGTCCATTGCCAGCGTGTATCCGGGCAAGCCGGAGTAAGCCGTTCCGAGCGAAAGGATCATTGGCAAGTCGAGTTTCGCGCGTCCGATCGCCGGCAGCCCAAGTTCGTCTTCGGTGAAGTATCGAAACTCTTCCATCCACTGCGGTGACTTCAGTGAAGCTCCGAAGTGCCAACACGTATCGGTGATGTAGTAAGCGCCCAGTTGAAACCCGCCGCCGAAGTGAACACGTGAAGCACGACCCGACGAATAGCGTGGCGCGCCACTTCCGTCAGCATCATTGGGAGCAGTGGTAACGAGCGGATCAATGAACAACTGTCCGAGCGTCAGCGTCGGGCCCGCCGCGACCGAGAAGCTCTCGGAGAGCGAAACACTGACGATCGGGGCAATCTGCAGAAAGTCGGCGCGGGTGTAAACGCGTCCAAAGCCGCCGGGAACACCGGGCGTGTTTGACTGCGGCAGGAAGAAGGGGTTGGTCGCACTTGCCTCGAAGTTGTTGCTAAAGCCCGCAACACTCATTACTCCCAGACCGAACGTAACCGGCGAATCATCGGCACGGTGAATCCATCCGATCGATGGAAGAATGGCGACACCAGACTCCGATTCGCTGGCACCACCGCCCAGTCCCGCGATCGAAGAACGAGTTTCAGTGAGCGGCTGAAGCAATCCGAAGCCGACACCGAGTTCGCGATTGAGTCCGCTAGCGGTCGCGGGATTCCAGTGCAGTGCACCGATCGGATCGAGTGGTGCGGCGGTTGAAGCGCCGCCCATTGACTGGCTAATCGGACCACCGGATGAAAGATACGTACCCGCACCCCTGGCCGGCGTAGCGATCAAAAGAAGAACGACACCAACGATCCAGATTTGCGAGCATTTCATCGCATTCATCCCACCGGCCAATGAGCAAATTGCATTCATTTGCTTGTGATCGTCTGGCTTGAATCTTTTT
>JBCCOI010000249.1:0-10148 GCA_039025515.1 Planctomycetota bacterium | reverse complement strand
GGCATTATCTCTGCTCAAACGGGACACTTCGTTAGGAAAACAGAGCATTCGCAGCAAACGCAAGATCGCCGGCTGGAACAATGATGCCATGAAGTCCATTCTTGCCGGGAATTAGGTACATTCCAAATGCGATTGCCCTGTACCGAAAGCTGGTCGGTCGACTAAAGAATCAAGATACCAATACGACTTTCCTCTCGGGCTATGGCCGTTGGTATCCGGATGGCTCCATGAAACCAACGGGCTCCGGAGACGACCAGGAAATCGATGAGGACGCACCCTACGTCGAACTTTTCGGGGCTCCCACCGGAATGGTGCGAAACATGTTGGACGCGAAGAAATTCGATCCTAACCATCTATCAATCCTGACAAGAATTTCATGGCGGGAATCGTTTCGCATGATCATTGCGGCCGATGCACAGATGGAGAATTGGGCCGCATTTGACACGGGACGTTTCCTTGAAGATCCGTGCCAGGTTTTGCGGTCGGCACATCATGGCAGTGCGAACGGTACACAATGGGAACGCGTCAACCGGCTCAGCCCGCGAGAGGTCTTTGTTTCGTCAGATCCCGACGGCAGGAACGAACTCCCCGATCTCACCGGCTCGGCAATCTTCGCCAAATATGACTCGGGCGTTGACAAGATGGTTTGTCTGACGCACGACACCGGCACCATCCATCTGGCGGTGACGTCCTCGGGCACACGAACCTACAGAATGTGCAGGGAATCCAAATCGCAAAACGTCGACTTGGTTAGTGCGGTGTCACTTATTCGCACAAGCAATCCGACGGACTGGCCGAGACTGCTCGACAAACGAGTTGCCGCTCTATGACGACCGCGATTCGCAGCGCGGTAGCGTGCATTCCGCAGGTAGCGGAACTCGCGTAGAGTTTCGACCGGTCGTAGCAGAACTCGCGCAGGATTTTGACCGCCTATCGTTGAAATGGGGTTCGAAGAAATCAGTCGGTGGGCCGAAAGCCTGCGCGGCTTCCGCTACAACTCAGACCTTAAGGCTCAATCCAAAGTCTAGCGTTGGCAAAACGCTAGGCTCCGATGCGTATTTGTACGAGCTGGTCGTTGATTTTTTGCAGAGCTTCAAGCGCAATCGGAAGATGCTCGGGGCTGTCCTGCAGAAGCCCCTCCAAATGCCCTTGGGGATGATCGAGCCAACGACGGTAGGACGCAACAAACAGATCAATAAACTCGTAGTCACAAGCACGCAACGCGCGAACGAAACAGCGGTCAAAAAGCGGCACGACGTCTTCGGGAACAGTGTCCAGTTTCGAAAGCGCAGAGACTCCGGCGAATACGAGATGTCGTCGATTGTCTTGCAACATTGTGGCCGCAGACTCGACCGCTGCCTCAACCAAATGCCCAAAGCGTCCGAGTGCACACATTGCTTTCGCACGGACTTCGTCGTTGCGGTGGTCCACCAGTCTGAGTAACTCGGTACTAAATGATTCGCTGGAAGCCGGCAGCATTTCGTCGTGCATTCTGTCAATCGCCGCGATGGCGTGGAGTACGATCGCGACATTGGCGGAACGCAGTTTTTCGAGCATCAATGACTCCTGCTGCTTGTCCAGTTGGCGACCCATCTCCAAATGCCGCATGGCGATCACTTGTTTCGAAGCCGAATCGCTGGATGCCAGCTTCCACCATTCGCTTTGCGATTGCGTTGTTTGCAATCGTTTCGCTTTGGGATTGAAGAAGGCGTCTCGCGTCTTCGACAGGTATTTCACTGATTTTCGCATCGGGCGTTTTAGCTCAGCAGGCAAGTCGCTGGCCCACTCAGGCGTCGTGTCGTCGCGTGCCCAGGCGGCAATTGCATTGGCGTAAGCGAGTGACCGACTATCGAGGAACGGTCTGGGGACGCTATCCCACTGCGTCGAGTCCCAGTGTGAAGGCTGCCTTCTGACCAGATTTACATTGTTGCGGACCATCCCGAGTCCCATACCGACGACGGCAAGGTCGACACGCTCGGGCAAATGTGCCGAACCGAAGTCGCTTGCGTGAAGCAGATCGCAGACAACGCCGTTGATCAGGGTCGCAAGCCCCATTTGAGGGTCGCTTTGGATCTCAAGATCGAGAATGATCGTGCGTTCCTGCGCATCGTACCTTCCCTTCAAACCATCGGGACCACTACAAGATCCACCGCCGCAACCGCAGCTACCCTGAGCTTGTTGGGGGATAATTCGAGCTTGAAGCCCGCTCACGTCATGTGTGAGGTGGTCGCCCAAGAACGCAATGATTTGCTGAGGGTTTTGATCGGACTCGAACAACCCAATCACCGATTGCCGGCTCAGCACGGGAAGCAGAAAACGCTCAAAGCCGACGCATTCGGCGATTTGCTGCAAGTGGAACTCGACGCGAGACTTTTCGGCATCGGGCAGATTGGGCTTCGGCTTTGAAAACACGATGAACGATCCCAAGGATGTGCGAGGTTCAAAACTCATGGGTAAGCCCAAGCGTACAGAAAACGAACACTCAGATCAGCGCCATATTTCTCCGCGATCAGATGGAGCACAGCCGCATACCATCATTTTTGGAAGCCTGAGGCGTGCCGATCACGGGAACCGTTACGCCAGCCCGTGGACGACAGAGAGATCCCTGGCTCATTCAGGCGGCGTGCTTTGGAGATTCAATTCCGTTGATACGAGAGACGGATGTCGTCTTCGAAACAGGATGAGCGAGCGCCATCGTCCTGCCGGTTGTGACCGAAACTATAGAGCGCGTAGTCGTGCCCAGTGGACTTGTGGGTTAGCGGTTTGTCGGCAAACGGATCGGTTGGAATGGAGGGTAGATACTCTGGTACGAGTTCCTTCAATGATCGAGTCAAAATCGATCGGACGGAGCCGGTCGGCGGAGACAAATGATCGACCATTCCTTCAAGCCCTACTTTCCCTTCAACGGATATGTCTCAATGTCGAATTCTGCTTCGTCGGGAGGTTTGTTCTCGAAGGTTCTCGCTGCACGGGAGAGACGGTTCACTCGTCATTTACTGATCGCCCGTCCCTGACGCGCAGATCGGACGACAGCGACGCCGCATTTGGTTTATCTTGATCGTTAAAGAGACTACCCTGACCTCAAGTGAGTTCCTCTAAAGAATAGCCATGAAACGATCTGAGTTCCTCCGCCTCTGCTTTGCCGCTAGTGTAACGCCGGCTTTCGGAAGGGTTTCCGCTGCGGAATCCTCGCGTCCACGAAAACTCGTGCTCATCGCAGGCCCGCCGAGTCATCCGCCGTTGATGCATGAATTTCGTGCCGGAACCATGCTTTTGGAAAAGCGTTTGCAGTCGGTACCGGGTCTCATCGTAGATCGTCACGAGATGGGCTGGGTAAAGAGTGAAGCAACGCTGGAAGATGCCGACGCCGTTGTTTGTTTTTCTGACGGAAATGGACGGCATCCGGTGCTCGCCGGAGAAGGACGTCTCGCAAAAATGGAGGAACTCGCGGGGCGCGGCGTCGGCTTCGGTTGTATGCACTTCGCTGTCGAAGTGCCAAAGGACACAGCCGGTTCGCAGTTCCGAAAAATGATCGGCGGCTGTTACGAGCATCAGTGGTCGTGCAACCCGATCTGGGATGCCCGATTCGACAACCTGCCAAAGCATCCCATCACCCGCGGCGTCGAGTCGTTTTCGGTTCGGGACGAGTGGTATTTCAATATGCGGTTCACGGAGGGATTTGACGCTGAAGGGACCTGCGAAGTCGACGGGGTGCGCTTCACGCCCATCCTTGTCGCTACGCCAACTGACGACACACGCGAAGGTCCGTATGTCTACCCGAAGGGCCCGTATCCACATATTGAGGCAGCGAAGGGCAGGAAAGAGGCGGTGATGTGGGCAGTGGAACGACCCGACGGCGGGCGCGGCTTTGGGTTCACCGGCGGCCATTTTCATCAGAACTGGCAAAGCGATGCCTTTCGCAAAGTCATTCTCAACGCCCTTTGTTGGGTCGCCAACGTTGACGTGCCCGAAAAAGGTATCGAGTCGGCTCCGGTGAACGATGACGAAATCATGCTTAACTTGGACGAAAAGAAGCCACGGAGAAAGAAAGCGGCGAAAGGCTGAGCAACCGACGATGTTTCAGTGGTGCGGTCGATAGTGGAGGCGACCAGTCCCCAAACCTCTGGACTCGCCTCATCCACTTCGTCAGTAGATGTGATTTGATAGGGTTGCGAAAATAAAAACCGATAGAGTCGTCGTGCCTGATCTGCATGCTCACTCACGACCACGCAAGAACCAGTCATGGGAATGAACGCACCAAACGAATCCGTCGACTTCCAGATGTTTCTCCGCCGCTTGCAAGCTGGCGATTCCGATGCGAGTAAGAAGTTATTTGACGATTACTCACGCAAGCTTATTCGACTCGCCGCAGATAACATCCATCCCGCTCTATTGAAACGCTTTGATGGAGAGGACGTCGTCCAATCCGTGTTCCGAAGTTTCTACCGGCGGCAAGAAGAAGGCCGCTTTCAGATTGAACATTCACAGCAACTCTGGCAGTTGTTGGTAACGCTCACGCTGTGTAAGACGCGTTCGCATGCTCGAAGACACACGGCAGAGCAAAGAGACGCGACAGCGGATCGGGCAGTTCCCGATGAGAACCTGATATTCGATCGGCAACCGTCCGACGTGGAAGCGCTCGCACTCTGGGAGGAGATCAGTGTTGTTTTGGATGGACTTCCGGATCGCGCAGCCGAGATCATCTCGATGCGTCTAGAGGGTAGGACTCGTTCGGAGATTGCCGGAAAGTTGAACCTTTCCCGGCAATCAATTCACCGGATCTTGAAGCTCATCCAGCAACGCTTGGAACAGCGTTTTGAACGGTATTCCATTCCAATTTCGGAAAATCCAGGGAAAACGAGAAATTCTGATTGACGCTTTTCCGTGCCGCTGCGATCAGTCCATTAGAACAAGCAACGATCAACGTCTCTCAGCGTCTTTCCCGTCCGCAACGAAACACTGATGTCATCCCACGACCCATTGGCCGTCCTCGAGGTCGCCGCCCGTAACGAGCTCGAGTCGATGTTGATGGAGTTCGATGGAAAGTGGGAAATGGAGTCGATCGGTCAGTTCGGCGAACGGCTCCTTGCCCATCCGGATCAGAAGTACCGGAGTCTCGCTCTCGCGGAGTTGGTAAAGATCGATCTGCAGCGCTCTTGGGCTTCCGGAAGGGGAAAGTTGATTGAGGACTATTTGCGGCAGTTTCCATCGTTGGGAGACAGAGAGTCCGTGAGTGCAGATTTGATTGCGGCGGAGTACGAAGCACGCATCGGAGCCGATTCGAAGCTTTCTTTGGCGGGTTGTGAGTCTCGGTTCCCGCGGCAATTCCATGAAGTCAAGCAACTGATACGTCGGTTGACGGACTCGTCATCGCAGAGTTCCTCCCCGACGAATCGTGCCACGCAAGCGGGACAAGCATCGATCGACACCAGCCGCATCGATGAAATCAACGACACGCATGATGGCAAACTCCGAGAATCGATCGGCGACCTTCCAGCGGACTTCGGCCGCTACCAAATTCTGAAAGAGCTTGGTTCAGGGGCGATGGGAAAAGTCTTCTTGGCTCACGACAGTCAACTCGATCGTCACGTAGCGCTTAAGACTCCCAGCTTCAGCGGCTCCGACAATCAGGACATGGTGACACGGTTTTATCGGGAAGCCCGCGCGGCGGCCAAGCTTCAGCATCGAAACATCTGTCCGATCTACGACGTCGGTGAAATCGAGGGGCGGCACTTCATTTCAATGGCCTTCGTTAAAGGCCGTTGTATGTCAGAATTCATCAAGCCGGACGAGCTGCCGCCGCAGCGCACCTCGGCAATCTTGGTACAGCGACTCGCCGTCGCACTGAGCGAGGCCCACAATCATAAGATCATCCATCGTGACTTGAAGCCGGCCAACATCATGATCGATCTGAAGAAAGAACCGATCGTCATGGACTTCGGGCTCGCCAGACAAACGGATGCAGAAAGTCGCGTAACGCGAAGCGGCATGGCTGTCGGTACGCCAGCTTACATGTCCCCTGAACAAGTACGTGGCGAGCTGGGCAAAGTGGGTGCCGGAGCGGACATCTACGCACTCGGCGTTATTTTGTACGAACTGTTGACGGGGCGTCTGCCTTTTCGCGGGACGATCGCACAGGTCGTCTACGCAATTGTGAATGAGGCGCCGGCAGCTCCATCCTCGATTCGCGATGGCATCGATCCTGAACTCGAATTGATCTGCGCCAAAATGATGGCGAAAGACCAGGCCGAACGTTTTCAATCGATGAATGACGTTGCTTGTGCGTTGAAGGCGTACATGAAAGGAGAGAACCAAACAAAGGAGCTTGTCTCGTCCCCGGCGAAAGAATCGGTTGCACCGTCCGCGAAATCAAACACCAAGTCGCTTACGGAAACCCAAGCCTTGAATGCCTTTTTTGCAGCCAATTCCGAGGCGACCGCTGGAGGCACCAAAATTGAATCCGCACTGCCGTTGGTCAGGACGGTAGACTCTGTGCCGGACAAGCACTCGAAGCGAACAAGATCTTCGGTAGACACCAATGACAATCGTCGCCGACGACGCGGGATCTTAATCGGGGCGGGCTTTGCAGGCGGATTCTTGGCCCTGCTTGGTGTCGTCATCTACTTTAACGGCGGCAAGATAGAGCTGGACGACGACACCGACGCTGTTGTCGAGGTGACGCAGGGCGGGAATCTACTTATTCGTCCATCGAAACCAAGCTCAACTGAACCAGAGATGAACAAGCCTTCTGGTGTTAGTTCTCAAGTCGGGGACAGTTGGCAAGAGTTGATAGATCCGACGCTGTCTCAGTGGGTCCGATACCCGAGCGGACTGCCGGTCGATGGTGATTGGCTTGTTGGCGGTGATAGTTTGAGAGTTGCCAAAGCGTCAAGCAGTGATATTCGCACGAAAGCAATCTATGGAGACTTTGAGCTGCAGTTTGAGTGGAAGTTGGGGAAGAACGGAAACAGCGGCGTTATCTATCGAGTCACCCCCGGCTCACAGGTCGCTTGGGAAACTGGTCCTGAATACCAGCTTTTGGATGAGTTCAACTTCAAGGGATCGCTAAAAGAAGAACAACGGACAGGCGCCATCTATGGATTGTTCCCGCCTAGTAGTTCGACGACGAATTCGGTTGGGGAGTGGAATCAATCACGAATTATTGCGATCGGCGCGCACCTCGAGCATTGGCTCAATGGCACAAAAGTTGCCGAGGCCGAAGTAGCGAGTGAGGATTGGGAATCAGCGTTACGTCGCAATCAGCGTCTCGATCGACTACCGGCTTTTGCCGAGTCGGATTCGGGATACATCGTTCTCCAGTCACATCGCAGCGAGATTGCATATCGCAACATTCGGGTGCGCGAAATTGGCTCTTCGCGTCAATCGGTGTCTCACAAGACTGAACGCGTCAAGAGTGTCATCACTCAAACAAAGGAATTGCCGGAAGACTGGCAATGGTCATCACCGGTTTTTCTCGGTCGGTTCTTTCAGGAAAGCCAAATGCTCGATGTGGAACTGGGGGATGCTTTCACGACTTGGTGCGCGGCAGCATCTGATGGTGAGGTTCGACACGCGGGCGCCAGCGGTTTCGGTAGACTTGATCTTTGGAGTCTCTCACGGCGACCGACCGATTCGACATGGCAAAATCCGGTCAATATGGGCAACATCGTTAACTCAGCTTCAAACGAGAGCTGGCCGGCGCTTTCTCGCGATGGTTTAAAAATGCTCTTTGGTACGGATCGCACCGGTGCGTATGACATTTGGATGACCACGCGCACATCGGCGAAAGAAGACTGGCGTAAGCCGTTCAGTTTGGGCAAATGGGCCAATAGTGGTCGATGGGATAACCAGCCTTCGTTTGCAGAGAATGACAGCGCTATCTACTTTGCTAGTGATCGAAATGTCGGTCATGGGGGAACGGACCTTTACGTGACGCGGCTGCACGAAAAGCGAAGTGGCAGATGGGCCAACGCGGTCAACTTGGGCAAGCAAATCAATACGGCGGCGGACGAGATGTGCCCCATCGTTTCCGATGATGGGTTGACGCTGTTTTTCTCATCGAAGGGTCGCCCCGGCGGTAAAGGGGGGCATGATATTCGGCAGAGTCAACGCAATTCGCTCAACGAACCATGGTCGAGTTCTCTTCCACTGGGATCCCCAGTCAACACCGACGGCAACGAGTATCCGAGAGCGATTTCACCCGATGGAAGACTGCTCTTGTTCGATCGCTCTCCGCTTGACGGGCAAGACTTGGAAGGGCGAGGAACATGGGTTGTGAGGCGAATACCAAAATTGCCCGGGTCGAAATGAGCCTCTCCAACTCCGCTCGAACTCAGTAAGACCCCCGGCACAAAAAACGAATCGATGAATCCTAGAGATCCAATCACCAGTGATGAAGAACCGATCATTCAAACGGTTGCGGAACCGCTTCAGCAATACCTAAAGGAGGCGAGTCAGCAAGAGCCAGCGAGTCAACCCGCTCGTACGGATGGGCCTCGGCCTTACCGACCCTCCAATCGGCAACCACTGGCGATGTTAACCGTGTTGGACGATGGCAGTCGAGAAGCCGGAGAGACGATTCGAATTCGCGATTCCAGGTTCATGATCGGACGCGAGAAAGGAGACTTGTCGATTCCCTTCGATGGTGATCTATCAGGACATCATGCCGAACTCCGGTGTCAAAAACAGAAAGGACGTTTCCGCTGGTTCTTGATCGATCGGAAAAGCAGGAATGGATCCTTTGTTCGTGCGGTGCGGGCATCGTTGTCTCGTGAGTCCGAGTTGATCATCGGTGGCCGCCGCTATCTTTTCCAACTACCGGAACCTGGTAAAGAAGTCGCGGAGACGGCCGCACTTCAGACCCAGGCTTACCGGGCACCGAGTCGAACAATGCTTGAGCAGTTTGTGCCCCAGCTGATCGAAGTCGGACGATCGGACGAAAGCGCAAGAACATTCTCCATCGGAGGTGAAATGTATGTTGGAGGAGATCCTCGCTGCCAGATCACGATTGAGGATGATCCTTTCATCAATCCCAAACACGCCCGCTTGTATCAGGATGAAACGGAGCGATGGATGATCGAAGACCAGAAGTCTTTGAACGGCGTGTGGATTCGCGTGAAGAAGTTTGCAATGGACAAGAGGACCGAGTTTCAATTGGGTCAGCAACGATTCTCATTTTGCCCCAACGTTGGCTAGTTCGCCTGAAACCCAGAACAACGCATCATGCCAGAAAAATCGTGGACGATTGGATCGGATCCCTCCTGTGATCTTGTGGTTCAAAGCAACACAGTTTCGGCCCGTCACTGCCGCCTCACCGTCGACGGACGGGAATGGAAATTGACGGATCTCGGATCGACCAACGGGACGTACGTCAACGGTGAACGTCTTTTCGGTGACCGGGCCGTGGAGTTGACCGATTCAATCACACTTGGTCAGTCGCAGCCGATGCCATGGCCGGATCGGCCCAAGTCTCTGGACCAAGCGGATACCGACACAGCACCGTCAGCCGCCAAGTCGACGAAATCCCAAAGGAAGATAATTTCCATCGGGCGGGGGCCAAATAATGACGTCGTGTTGCGTGACTCCAACGTTTCAACAAATCATGCGAGACTGATCGTTGCCGGAACTGAAATCCAGCTTGAGGATCTCGGATCGACCAACGGGACGTCGATTGGAAAAGTTGAGAACAAGATCAGTCGCGGTACCGTCCAGCTCAACGACACCGTCTTTTTCGGTTCGACTTCCTACCTCGTCTCGGACTTACTAGGTCAACCGCAGCCGGTTCTTGTGGAGCCCGAGATCCGGCCGAAACGCGATGTAACTTCACCCTCGATGGAGTCTCGTCGCCGCGTGACGTTGGCGGTGTCGTCGCTCGGCGTGCTGCTGCTTCTCGTAGGATTCGGCTGGTGGTTCCGTTCTAGACCAAACGAAGCCGAGACGGAACGAGCTGAGACGAAGACACCACTTTCGAATCTGCCTGAAACGGCGGTTGCGACCGATTCGTTAAAAAGCACTTCAGAGGAAGAGAAACGTGTGCCGGCGGTAATGGAACCGGTGGAAGACGACGTTTCACCTGAGGAGCGATTGGCCCGTGCTATATTCTTGGTGGTCTGCTCAGACTCGGAAAGGGAGACGCCCTATCGTGTCGG
>JBCCOI010000248.1:0-10156 GCA_039025515.1 Planctomycetota bacterium | reverse complement strand
GACGGTTGCCGTCATGTACGGTGATTTGCGCCGGTCCTCTTGGAACATCGCGTAGGTGCTCGACCAAATGATTCCTTCAGGCGTTTGCTTCCACTCGTTCCACCACTTCATGCGTTTTTCTCGGTCACCGGCGACATGCGCGGGGGCCTCCGGTGCGGGTGGTGCGACCAAGTCGGCTTCCAAACGAAGCAATGCGAAATTCCATAGCACGCGATCCTCGTGGCCATCCGGAGGTACGAGCTTTCCAAAAACTCCACTGCCCGATCCACCTAAGTCAAGCTTAGTTGTCTTCCCGGCCGTCAGCTCGACGGACACGCGCGAAGAACTAGTGACCTCGGTCGCACCATCCCCAACCATCAGCACGATCTCTCGCCCCACGCGAGCCTGGCCGGGAAAGACTCGCTCAAAAACGTATTTTCCGCCTGTTCCCGTCGTCGTGTCGTGACTCGAGAAGATACTTGCACGTGGACGGTGCGATTGAAGGCCACCATAGCTTTTTAGAGTAATGTTTGGCATCGCTGTTTTCCCAACTCGAAAAACGCCTTCCAAACGCGCCCAGGGTGTCAAGCGGATTTCGCTGGGAATCGAGCCGTCATCGGATTCGAAATAACCGAACCCCGCATCGTGCGTGATCACCAATTGAAAAGGTTCGTTCGGCGTCGCAAATTCGATCACGCCGTCGGAATCGACCTCCAGCCGTTTTGCGTAGGTACCGCCGTCATCGATGGAGCCATTTTCAATCTGTATCTGTGCACCGGGAAGTCCCAAAGCAATTTTGGAACCGATGGCCGGTTCGCCATCTGGAGTCATGATCTTCGACTTGATCGGCTCCGCCCGCTCCAAGTGAAAGTCAATATCGATGTCTCCTTCATCACCTTGAATCTCACGCGAGTCGGCGACGCGATACCCTGGCGCTTCCGCGCGGACGAGTGCTGCGATTGAGACTCGATCGAAGGACACCTCGTAAGTTCCGTCACTGCTTGCGGACTGATACTCCTCATTTCGTATCCAATCGACTCCGATTCGTGAGTCTTTATTGACGAGTCCCTTCACCACGAGAAAGTCCTTCACCGGTTTCCCTGTTTCGGCATCGAGTACATTGCCACGAACTCTCAGCAGCCTTGGTGGAGTGAAGACGTACTCTTCGTTCCTCGCGATCATCGGTTCATTTGTGAGCTGCATGCCACCGGGACGACAGATATCTGCTTCAAACTCATCCAACGGAGCTTCCTTCCACTCCCAAACCCCGTTTTCATCGGTGTACTGACGGACGTGATCAAACTCGAAATACTCGATCCGCCCGCGCCAACGTTGGAAGAAGATTCTCGCCTTCGGGATTCCCACTTCTTCTTCGTCAACGACTCGGACGCGAACGATTCCTCCGCGATCCAAGACGAAGTCCACCGGCGGCATCTCCGGATCAACGCGAACTTCCTTCATTTCCAGCGCTTTTCCCGGAGCTGAAACGACGATCCTCGCCATCTCTGGCTTGCAACCGACCAACTCGTACCGACCAACGCGATCGGTCGTCGCTGTTCGCAGATCATTGAAGAACTTTGTCCGCACGGTTGCACCAACAACTGGCTGACCCGACTTATCCGTCACTTTTCCAGCAACGGTCCGTCCCTTGCGCATCACAATCATGCCCGTGGGTTCTTCGTCCGCGTTTGTCTCGTAAACAGAACGGGCTAGACGCACGACCAAGTTGCTGTGATCCGGATGAGTGACTTCAACTGAGACGTCCGATAGTGACTCGGGAACACTTTCGTATTTCCAAGATCCGTCCATCGCGGTCACGACCTGACGCCCCGCATAACTTTCTCGGCGATCACCTGGCCGATTCTTGTATTTGAAACTGGGTCGCACCTTGGCCTCCGCGAGTGGGCGCCTCGATTCATCAACCACGACGCCACCGACAGTCCAAGCACGGTCAAGTTTCATCGTGAAGTCTTTGGGAACCGTGTCGGCGTTCGTCTGAATATTCCATTCCGCCAAATAAGGCCCAAAGCCAGGTTGCCTCACGAGTGCCTGGAACTTTCGCAAAGATGGCTGGTCCATTGCAAATGCGACGACACCCTTCTTGTCCGTCTGAACATGGAGGCCATAGCGACCGCGTTTGATCAGTTTCCCACGTTTCAACTCGAAGAAGCGGTTTTTGGCGACGCCGCGAATCTCGATGGAAGCCTCACGAACCCGTTCGTCCTCCGGGCCCACAATCGAAAACGTATGTGTTGTGGGTTGCGTTCTGTCGGTTGTGGCGTCCGATTGTTGAACCGCAGCAGAATAAGACCGCGATGGTAGATAGATGGTCCCCAACGCGATCAGCTGAACAGTCAGAACTCGTATCAGCGTGGAGGAACTCGTGCGGGACGAAACCCCGAAACCGGAAGCCTCCAATTGCAATCTTCTTGGAATTTGCATCGCATCAAATAGAAACGGGTAGCGTAGACCGTTGCAGCCGATTCGATTCGCGATCGTGCTGGAGCAAGCACATGCTGATCTCTAACGGCTCGGTGCACTGTTCGCGTCAGCCCCAATGGCCTCAGTTTACCATTCAATCGAATAGAGAATCGTAAAGTATCTTGCCAGAAACTTGATGTTCGCCTGGTGCTTCGTCGACTCCTGAGTTTGGGGTTCGTGCTACCTGAGTCGATCGGCTATCGTCGACGCTAGCCTCGGTTTTTTGTGAACAACCGCGGCTGACGCCGTGCGGCTCAACCCTAAAGTTTAGCTTTGACGAATCACTGGCTTGCCAGATCGAAGAAATCGAAAAACAATACGAGTGCTGCGTCACGAGTGCTGCCGCCTTTAGCGTTGCCGATGTTCGATCCTTCCAGCCAGACATCACCGTTCTCCTCGATACTTCCGGTTTGCTCTCCGTCTCGCCAGATTTCGCCTTCATTCGTGATCTCTCCGATCTGATTGCCGGCATGCCATACTTCGCCGTCCTCGGTGATTTCACCTTCCTTATTGCCTGCAACCCATACCTCGCCATCCTTCGTGATGTCTCCGGCTTTATCGCCACCAATCCAGACTTCACCATCCGGCGTAATCTCACCAAGGTTCGATCCATTCATGTACAGTTCTTGTGTGGAGACAGTCCCATTCACTGCTGTGATGGGTCGGATTTCCTCTTCAGTTGGTTGACGCTGAAAGAGAACGGCAACATCAGCCTGTATCTTGCGAATGACCGTGCGAACTTCTTCCGGTTTTCCACCAAGTTTGACGCGTTCGTTCAAAGGGGCAATCAATCCAATGGGTAGCCGTGAGCGTTCGATAGCCTGGCGAATCATGAACATGCTTTGATGCGTGAGGTCTTCGTTGGAACAAACCATCGCCAACACGTTTAGCCGCGAGGCGACCTCAAACACTGCAATCTGGGATTGTGGCATCTTTTGGCGATGCATCTCACCGAGCGTGTCTTCGTTTAAGTATCCGATTGCCCGGACGACGTTCGCCGTTGCATCGCCGCTCAGTTGAAAGGGCTTGGGCATCTGAAAGCCGAGTTTGCGTGAGAGCCTTGCGGCCTCGATTAGATGCGGTCTCGCCAGTTCACCGTTCTCTTGGGCGTGAGCGAACACGAAGAGACTTAGATGCTCACCGAACTTCCACGCCAGCTGATCCGGTTGCGACCACGCCTGCTTGTTGGCTGTGTGAGTCCCGATTTCTATCGCTGATTGTGAGTCGCTTTCGACATCGTTCTTTGGCCGCGAGCCATTGACCAGCTCCAGTTTCGCACTGGCAAGAATCGTGAGCCACTCTTGCCGCAATTCTTCGTCCATTTCCGTCGTGCCCTTGACCACGTATGCCAAGCGATGCACGTCGATGTCTCCCTTCATCAAACGAACGAGCTCGTGTTGCGATTGATGCTGATCGGTTGCGGGTGCAGTCCATTCGAACGTGACGCTGTCCTCAGAAACGTCGAGCATCCGGTAACGCCGCTGCGTATTTGTTTTCGCCAGTGAAGCCATCATGCCGTCTGCGATCTGCTCGAGCGTTGCATCGCGACGGGCCATTCCATGAATCCTCTGAATGCTGAATAGCTCGGACCATGCTTGCACTTGTTCTCCCGGCAAAACGAACTCGGCGGTTGTGGTCGATTGATTGGTGGTTCGATGTCCGACCGTTCGCCCTCGACCATCCAAGTCAACACGGACGAAATCGACCGGCTGAAGGTGCTCGGGTGTCAAGCCTCGCAAGTCGACGGTTTGGTGAATGGTCTTTTCACCATGCTCGACTTCTACCGCAATAAAGCCCCAGATGTAGCGATCTCGATTCATTCCCTTGGCGAGTTGATCGGGCTCTCCGAGAACTCGTATGACGGTATCGATCGTTTCCTTCTCACAGTTGAATAGTCCTTGTTCATCGAACATCCGCCAGTAGGACAGTAGTCCTCTCGCAAGGTCGGCATGATTTGGATGTTTCGTAGCCGCCTTATGCAACACCTGCCACATTTCCGGCATGCGGTCGGCCGCCAGCAGAGTCGTCGCGAGTTTGTATTGGTAATCGGGATTGCCGGGTACAAGTTGAATAGCCTGCCTGAGCGAATCCAATGCTTCGTCGTAACGCTCTTGCACGATATCCGTCTCGGCTTGCTCGATGAGTTTCATGGAGGTCGTTCCGTCTTGGTTAGTGGATGTGGTCGATGGTTGTGCGTGGAGGTAGGTCGCGATCACAAACATGGCCGCGATCGAAGCTGTGAGTTTCGTAAACATGTTGAGTGCCCTTTGGGCTTCTGAGTCGTTTCGCGCGTTGAATGGGTCCGGCGGCGGCAGCTACTTGGCCAAGAGGATGGGTTTCACGGCACATGCGGTACCGACTGCTGATGCGAAGAGTGGCAACCAATAACCGAATAGCGTCGCCGAGCAACTGGCATCCGCATAAGCCGAGAGGTCGGGGAAGCCGACGAAGAATACGAGTATCAAGAGCAGCGTCGCAAATGCACCGCATCCAATGATCGCCAAGGGAACCCAGCCGCCACGTGCTTTACCGATGGCCGACGCGACCATCAATCCGAATCCCGCGGCCGCGGAAAGCCAAGCCAGCTTTCCCCAGAGCGTCGATGCGAATGCCGAATACGAAAGTGAATTGAGCCTCGCTTCCATCGTCCGCTGGGCGTCAGCCATTGTCTCCGAAACGGCGATCCCTGGCGTCGCTACTCTGAAGCTCGCAACGTCGAACACGAGCATGGAGACAACGACGCCTGCCATGCAGCCCAGATAGCACAGCCGCGACGCACTCGTTCGTTTGAGTGCATCGAGTGCTTGCTCGGCCGTTTCACGAGCCTGGACAACGGCTTGCTGAGCGACCTCCTGCGCGGCTTCGGCTTCCGTCGCTGCGGGGTACGAGTTTTCGCTGGACACGTTAGATTCTCCAAAAAGGCGGTGACGTTTGCTGCTACAGGTGAAGGAGAACGCCATCCGGATTTGGCCAGGAAATCACTCGATTTTCTAAATTCAACAGGAATCCATATGAGTTCGGTGATCTGGAAGTCCGAAGCCGGGCGTCAAAGACTTACCCGGCAATACGACGTCTTCCTGGCGAAGCTCCGCTCGGAAGCTTCCGTTAAAGAAGTGGATACACGGTTCGGCAGTGGAACCGTTCTGACGCTCGGTCCCGAGGATGCCCCGCGAATCGTCTGTCTGCATGCGATGCGGACCGGAGCACCGATGCTGCTGTCTGAGCTATTGAAACTCTCAGAGACGGCGCGGCTGATCGTGCCTGACTTGCCGGGGCAATCCGTGCGAGGCGCCAACGTGCGACTCTCGCTGCACGACGAATCTTATGCGCACTGGTTGGCTGACGTCATGGACGTAATGCGACTGGAGTCCGCCAGAATCTTTGGTGTGAGCTGGGGTGGATGGGTCGGCCGGATGATGGCGAACACTTATGCCGACAGAGTTGAAAAACTAGCGTTGCTTGTGCCTGCGGGAATCGTTCGGGGGTCCGTCTTCGGCCAGTTGCTGAAGATGACCCCGAAGCTGATTCGATACAGATTTTCGCCGACACGGCCGAACCTGGAAACGCTAATTGAGCCGCTCGCAACAGAGTTGGATGACGCTTGGCTTGACTTCATGCACACCGCGACGAACGACTGGAAAGTCGACCCACGCCTCCCACCACTTGCGAGTGACGAACGACTCCGAGCGATCAAGTGCCCCGTATTCGCCATCGCGGCTGACAATGACATTTCGTTTCCGGGCCAAGCTTTGCTCGAGCGTATTGCTGAGACGCTTCCATCGGCGAAACGAGAGTTGATTCGCGATTGCAAACACTGTCCGCCGACAACGGAAGAATTCAGAAGCTGGCTCTGCGATGTTTTGATGAAGTTCTTCGCGTGATCGTTAAGGCGTTCGATGCGTCAACGCATGTTTTCCTTTTGGTTATATTTGTATGTTCCAAAGTGGTCCCCCGAGACGATCCCCCCCGCGAATGCAGCGCCGATGAATCTCAGACACGCCTCACTTCTTGCAGTCACGTTCTGGTCCGCATTGGTGTGTTTCGCGACAGCCCAGGGCCCGCCCTATGACACCGCGCCTCCCGCTGAACCTCCCTATTACCGGGTCCGGTATGACGCTTCGCCCAAGGAGGGCGAACTGCGGTTTGCGGTACAGTACACGGTTTGGATTCCCGAGGGCGTAAAATCGCTTCGCGGAGTCATTGTCCATCAACATGGTTGTGGTCCGGGGTCTTGCCAGTCCGGTCTCACCGGTGCTTATGACCTGCACTGGCAAGCGCTCGCGAGCAAGCATTCCTGTGCTTTGCTTGCGGCCAGTTATGAACAACCCGATAAAGACGACTGTCGGTTGTGGTGTGACCCGCGAAATGGATCGGGGCAGGCGTTTCAACGGAGTCTTGTAGACTTGGGGCGGATGTCGGGCCACGCCGAATTGTCGATAGTGCCATGGGCACTCTGGGGTCATAGCGGTGGCGGATTTTGGTCGGGAGGGATGACGTTGATGTATCCCGAACGAGTGGCCGCCGCGTTCTTGCGTTCGGGTGTGCCACCGTTTGAAGAAGATCCGGACCGCCCCGATACAAAACCCTTTGAGTTGGCAAAATCAGTTTTCGATGTGCCAATCATGGTGAACGTCGGCACTGAAGAAGGCTTTTCTGTGACCGAAGGTCGATTCGCCAAAGTCTGGCCTTCTGCAAAATCGTTTTTCCAGAAGCTTCGTGAACAGAACGGACTGGTGGGCGTCAGCGTCGATCCACTGACGGGACATCAGTGTGGCAACCAACGCTACTATGCGATTCAGTGGCTCGATGAGTGTTTGACACATCGATTGCCGAATCGGCCAGGTGAGAATCCACTTCCGATGCCTCGCGAGGCCGGTTGGCTGGGCGATATCGAGACGAAAGCCATAGCGGGATCATCACAAATCGCAACCAGACTTTCATGGCTGCCCAATGAACGCATTGCAAGGACTTGGCTGCACTACATTCGCGACACTGAGATTCCAGATGAATCCCCACCATTATCACCAACCAACGTCAAGCTATGTGACGGAGAGCTAGCATGGGAAGCAGTCGCGGATTTGGAGAGCGGCATTCGCCAGTTTTTGATCCTACGCGATGGCGAAGTCGTCGCGACCGTGCCCGATCCGCCGAAGAATCCGTTCGGACGCCCGCTCTTTCAAGGATTGTTGTACAGCGACACGCCTACGCGACCGCTTCAGCAAATGCGTTGGGCAGTCTCGGGTGCCGGCGATGGCGATGTCTACCAAGTCGTCACCGAGAACACGGTCGGCTTGCGTTCCGAGCCGACAACGGCCATCGCTGTCGAAGGGGGGGCTATTGAAACGACGGATCAACCCGCGCACCTATTCATTCTTTCCGGCCAATCAAACATGGGTGGCTTGAAACCGGAGGAGTCATTCACACCGGCGGTGCAGAAAGAATTCGGCACAGATCAAGTCATCGTGCACAAATTGGCGGTCGGAGGGCAACCGATTCGTCGATGGGACAAGGGTTGGACGCTCGGCAGAGGCGACAATCCGAAGCAAATCGGCGACCTCTACGAGAGCCTCATCAGTGGCGTTAAAGAGGCCGCAGCGAATCGTCGCCTTCGGTCGGTTACCTTTGTTTGGATGCAGGGCGAGAAGGACGCTCGAGAATCGCACGGGGATGTCTACGCGGCCAGCTTCCGCCGCATCTTGGATCAACTTCGCAACGATCTTGAGCGAAAAGAGATCAACTTCGTCATCGGCAGGCTGAGTGATTTCGGGATGGAGAATAAAGCTTATCCGGACTGGAAAAAGATGCGACAAGTCCTTGTCGAGCTGGCAGAATCGAGCCCCCGCGGTGCTTGGGTGAATACCGATGATTTGAACGACGGCCTGAATCGGCGCGGCAAACCGATTAAGGATGACTTGCACTATTCCGCGGAAGGCTACATCACGTTCGGAAAACGGCTCGCAGAATCAGGAATCAAGTTAGTCCAAGAGCATTCAGGTGACGCAGTGACTGTCATTTCAAGCAATGCCCAGACCTCCAAGTAAACGCAAGTGGTGCAATTTCCCTACAGCCTTTGTCAAACTTAAACTTTAGGATTAAGCCGCACGGCGATAGCTGCGGTTGTTCCCAAAAACCAGGGCTATCGCCCATCGGCTCAGATAGCACTGCACCAAAACCTAAAGGGTTGACGATTCGTTAGCTCCTTGGACCTATTTCTTGGATTTCGAACGAAGCGTTTACTTCGTTTCCGGGGAACAGAATACTTGGTTTCTCGTCTCCGTGGTTGATGATTTCAAAATCCAATTCGAGTGAATTGTTTGCGACCATTCCCCAGCGCCGGTTCCATCGCTCAAGTGATGGAGTAAACGACTGCAGTTGCGTTCGAAGACTGAAGTCTCCTCGGGCGAGGTACGTCATGCCGGGCCGCAGTCCGTTGCAAGCATCCGTCCATTCGCATCGGTCGCGCCAACGACCAATGTCTTCAAAGGTCATCATGGTTGCCGGAAACGAATTGCCCTTGGAGATAAGCAATAGGATTTCAGAATCGATGGCATTCCACTTCGTCTCAAACCGAAGCGGTTGCATCGACTCTTCAATCGTGACATTGATGACGGCTCGGGTTTGAAAAAGATTGTGCTCGAGACTCACGCGGGCATTGGAGTCTTCTTCACCATGAGCAATCATCCCGACCGCGCTTTGCCGCCCCGTCCAGATACAGTCAGTGCCGCTAAGCACTTTATTGCCAGCCGGCTTCCAAACGATTCCGGGTGAATCATCCGAGTCAAACGTGCAACGGCTCGATGAAATCGACCCGGCATCGCAGGCAATGCATGCGTTTCCGGACGCAGCAAAGTGACAATTCGTCACGCGGACGTCGCCGCCCTTGGATTCAATCACCGCCTTGTCCAAATAAGACTCCACGCTTCCGAACGATTGATCCGCCCGGTTCCAAACAACGCTGATGTTCTCAAGCCTGACCCCGTTGTCGGCTCGTATGAACGGGCCCGACGCAGTCCTGCCCTTGGGGCGAAAGACGGGACGGCTGGAACTGCCTCGAATCGTGAGGGACTTGCTCTCCAAATCGGGGAGATCGACGAGATAGGGTCCTGTGCCAAGCACTTCGATCAAGCCGTCAATTTGCGGCGACTCCAAGATTGCCGCTTCCAGCGTGGAGAAGTGTTTCTCGCCAACCATGAAACCGCTGGTCGGAGCGTTTGATTCCGGGGCAGTCGCAGTCTGACTCGGTGCGGTGGAACCATCGACCCAACTTTTCCAAACGAAGAAGCACGCCAAGACTACCGCGAAAGTCGCGAGCGCTCCCGTCGCGGCCAGCCGGTGTGGTCGCCACGACGCATCGGCATAGTCGTCATTGGAATGCAGCAGCCGTTCACACACTTTGCCCGCCGAAGAGATTCGTTTCGAAGCCTCTTTGGCTAACAACTCGGAAACCAAGAGGGAGAACCACTCGGGTATATCGGGATTGACCTGATGAAGAGGCGGTGGGTGGTGGTTCGCAATGCGACCGAGCACGGCGACAGTCGTTTCAGCTTGAAATGGTGAAATACCGCTGCACGCCTCGTAAAGAACAACGCCCACACTGACTAGGTCAGTCGCGGCTCCCGTCTGTTGCGCCGCAGCTTGCTCCGGAGACATGTATTGCGGCGTTCCGACAAAGATACCTGCCGCGGTTAGCGTTGCG
>JBCCOI010000247.1:0-10160 GCA_039025515.1 Planctomycetota bacterium | reverse complement strand
GACGCTGCAGCGGGACGATCTTCAAAGACCGTGATGACGCATCTAGTTGGTCAAAAACGGATTGGATCGTGATGTGATTTTGTAGTGATGCATACGCGATAAGAATATCTCGAGATTCATCACTCGAGTATCGAGCATCGGTTGGATCTTGCCAACGTCGCGTAAGTCATCAAGGACTGCTTGCACTGATTCGGCATCGAGACCTCTCATTGGATAAACGTTCATCGTGCTCACGTCGGAAAGTCTAAATCTGGCTTCATTGACCGCTTGGCGCGTCGACTTCTTGTCCTTGGGAGGTGTTCCTTCGCAATAAGAAAGGATCTTCGTGACGCGAAAGTTCCGAATTGACCCTCTCTTGCGAGACCTTCGGGGATTCCGAGTGAGCCTCGATTGCGGTTGAGTTCGATGTGTTTTTCGGGTTTCTCAGCATATCAGGACGGCCCGGCCATCCGCGCCAAGTCGACTCTGCATCGACAATCTCACCACTTAGGACAAGCGTGTGCTCTCTCAACCGAGCATGATCTTCAACCGTACCGTGCAACATCACACGAGAACCGGACTGAAGTGTCGTGTAGGCACCGAGCGTCACGCGTCCAAGTTCCCACTGTCCCCGGGTATTGAGATGGCAAACGAGTATCGCTCGGTCGATCGCCGTCCCCTCTTCGATCGTAAGCAGGTCGGGCTCGGTAGGCAGTGGGTCGGCCCCATTGGGGAACAGGCAGACGTTCCGTCCAATCGACGCCCCCTGTGCTCGGAGGAACCAAGCCATAAAAACCGTCCCTCCAACCATGTCAAGTAAAGCGCGGCGACCAAACCAATGCCGATGGATCTGTTCAAAGGCTTGGTGAATCTTCCAGCGTTGACAGTAGGGCGATAAATCCCATGGGTGCTGGCCAGCCGTTCTTCGACCAATGACCGCCCATTTGATCACCACGGACTGAACCAAGGCAGCCAAGGCGAACACAGCGTGAAGTACGGCGAAGCACGTGAAAAGCAAAAAACCAAAGACGCAGATGTTTTGCCCCTCGGCCAGCGGGACTGCCACTGCGAGCGCCCCCAGCAGTAGCGAGGATCGATAGACCGCAGCACCGGCCACAACACTGATATTGAGCGATGCGTGTGCAATCGAGGGCCACACACGATACGCCGGACTCCCATCCTGTAAGGCTCGGCCAAAGGGTCGTGACGTCGACTCGTTGGCTTGTTGAGGCTTGCCTGCGTCGACCTCAATCGGACGCGTGCCGTCGAATCCAATCCACGTCGAGCCGGGCGGGGCAACAAAATCAGGGACTGTGGTCGTTCCTGAACCCAACACTGCGTTTCGCTGCACAATGGTTCCCGGCGACAGGAAGCAACGATCGCCGACGGTGCATCCGTCCTCAATCGTAATTCGCTTTGACATCTTTCCATCACAGTGCAAGAGCGCCGATCGCGAACCAAACGTGACGTCATCACCACAGACAAAAAGATCGTATTCAATCAGGTGATGCCCCGAACCGGGCCAATAGATACGGTCCCCCACCTTCGCACCGAGCAAACGGTACAGAGTCGTGACCATCGAAAAATTGCTCCCCAAGAGCGGACCAAGGCCCCCGAACGTGCCGTCGGGGAGAAGCCGCCACATGAGATAACGTCGGAATTGCCGGATCGGCAAATCCTGGCCTACCCCCTCCTGAAAAGTCCCGATGATCAGTCGCTTGATCAGTACAACGCCGGCAAAGTAGAGGAAAGGGCCGAGCACTGCCATGCTTATCCGCATGAGCAGGTAAACGGACAGTTTTTCAGGCAACAAGAACCAACCTGCTACGGTTTGCCAGCCCAGTAAGGATGGGAGCGGTTCGACAAGCAAGAGAAATGCGTAGAACGGCAACCACGATAGGAGTAAGTTCCCTGATACCAAGACGCGAGCAGCAAGACGCCAGGGTAAGGCAGGGTGCAAACTATAAGGCCGGCAAAGCCCAGGATTGCCAGAAGCTGCATTGGATTCGCCCACCTCGGCAATGGTACCGGGAGCAACGTGATGGTCGGCAGCGATCCTGGAGCCCGGCGGAACGATTGCACGCATGCCGATCGTCGACCGCGATCCAATCGTGATAGGCTTCAGCTCCATAGCGCCCGGCTCGATGGAAAAGGGACGAATGACTGCTTGTGAGTCGATGCAAACATCGTCTCCAATCGTCAGAAGATCAGCTTCACCGAGCAGAGCGTCTGACAGAATGCGCGTACGCTTCCCCACTTTCGCGCCGAGTAATCGGTAGTAAGTTGCCGTTCCGGCATACGACATCTGAAATAACCCGAGTCCGGTGAAAGACAGCCACTGCTGCACCAACCACCAGCGAAGGTAATCGGTGCCGAATAGCGCGTGGCGGGATCTTCGATAACGCCCGACCATCATCCACTTGCCAAGAACCCCCAGGATCGGGAACGCCAAACCGATGATGCCGCCCGTAAGCAGCAATGCAGTCAAGAGCGATGCGGTTCGGCTCATATTCCAAGCCTGAAAGCAGTTCACCCATAAGACGATGAACAACAGCCACCCGGAGACGCGGCGCAGGGGGAAGAAAGCAAGAAAGGGGATCGCCTGCACTGCCAGTGTCGCAAATGAAACGGATGATTTGCGCGATTGCGACGACCGACCGGCTGTTTGCTCGACCGATGGGCGCGTGCGATGGCTTGCACGCATCTCGCCGATTGCAATTGCAAGCTCCGCAATCGTTCGGTGCCGAAAAAGCGATGTGCTTTCAAGCGGCACATGGAGTGACCGACGGAGCTCGGCGGCCAACTGCACGGCCAGGATGGAGGAGCCCCCCAGCTCGAAGAAGTCGTCTTCACGGCCGATCTGCGAAGTCTGAAGTGAGTCGCTCCACTTATTGTAAAGTAGAAGCTCAAGTGCATCGCGTGGATGGTCCGACTCGCGCCGAGTCACCTCCTTATCCAAGGTCTCTTCGTCCGGCGATTGATCGGCGTCGACCGGGATGCTCGAGAGCTGCAGAATATGGCGAGGAATCAGATACTCCGGTAACTTCGTTCTAAGACTGTCCGCAAGCACTTCGCTGGTCGTGGACAGTTCAGTGACCGCAAGCCGCACGGTGTCTCCTGATCGCCATACGTGATGGTCGCCACGCGGTATCGATTCGGCCACGACTGAGCGCACCATCGCGAGATCAACATCAACCGGCTTTGCCGGGATAGGAGTACGTTGATGCATGACGCGGTCGGGACACTCTGCTTCAAACAACCGCTCCCACTGCGGAGAACGCTCATCGACCGAGTGGAGCCCCAGTCGCTCGCCAAGCGAGATGCGCAACACTTTGTTTGCATCGTTTCGCGGGAGCTCATCCATGTACACGAGCACGAGCGGCCATTTTGAGGGTGGCAGTCGCCCTTTGAGGAACGCATGGAGCGTCTTCAAATCAATGTTCCGACCAGGGGCTACAATCGCTGCAGCAACAACTTCATCTAGCTCATCGTGAGGTGCAATAAATGCCAATGCCGACTCAATGCTTGGGTGGCTAAGAAGTGCGGCTTCGACCTCAAATGGAGAGATGATCTCACCACCCCGATTGATCACCTCTTTACTGCGCCCTGTAATCGTGATGAAGTCGTCGTCGTCCAGATAGCCGAGGTCACCGGTGTCGAACCAGTCGTCTTTGTTGAGTCTCTCACAATTTGCCGCACCCTCATAACCTCGCATCAGTGGCGCACCACGCAACCAAATCTGTCCAGGCGCATTCGCTGGTAGACGTTGACCCTGCTCGGAACGGATGCTCACATCGACGCCGAGAACACGACCACTCGAGCCTGTCGGAAACGAACCTTCCAGTGGCGGACAAGCGATCGGCATGCACTCCGTCATCCCGTAGCTCGGAAGCACCCGTGCGCCGAAACGCTCAGCAATTTCTCTTTGCGTGCACGGTTGAAGGCTTCCTGCTGCATTTGCAACAAACCGCAGACTAGCGCCCGCCGAACGCGAATAGTTCTTGGCTTCGTCGAGAATCATCCGGTGCATCGTTGGCGCTGCGTAATACCACGTGAATTCCAATCGCAGTAGGGTCTTCCAAAAGACAACAGGATCGAATCCGGGACCGTATGCCATTGGACTACCGGCCAGCAAAGGTGCGAAGACGTTTCGGTAGATGCCACCGGCATGAAAGAGCGGCATCATGTTTAGGCCGAGGTCGTCTTGGGCAAGTTCAAGCGACGCCGCAATGCAACACGAACCAATGCAGAGATCCTCAAGGAGGATCGGAACCACCTTCTTCGTTCCTGATGTTCCTGAAGTGGTAAGCACCATCGCTGTGTCATTCGGCCCGTTCAATCGAATGCCGTTGTGCTGACCATCATTCTCCGAGAGACGGAAGAGGCCGGCAAAATCCGAGTCGGGATAGAGCTCCACAACCTCCAGTCCCAACTCTGCGGCTGCTACGAGAACAGACTCGTTGTCGGCTCCGTGCTGGACAACGACAATACTGACGCCTGTGGCAGCCATATCGCTTTTTAGCGATTCCCTGGGGTGGTCCGGGTTCAAGGGCACGGCAACGCCGACCGAAGCAGTCGCCAAGAGGCAGACTGCCAACTCAGGACCGTTGGGGATTGCAAGGGCACAGCGGACACCAGGTTCGACGCCGATCGTACTTAGAAGTGACTCTTCGCAGACAAAACGATGCAGTTGCCGAAACGTAGTCGGTGAACGTCGACCAGACACGTCCAAGATCGCTTGCTTGCTGACACTTGGCAGCAATTCACCCAACGAGCTGAAGTTGAGCACCGGTGTTGATGGGTTCCGCGCATGAATGCCGGTGGTTACTGCCGAGCCGCCCATCAGGCTCGCATTTAGATGACCACGTACTCGCCATTCTTGCGACCACTGCATCAATAGTGGCCTTAGCGGTATCTCACACATGGGGTACCAGTCACGAAGTTCGTTGCGAAATCGTCCCGACCCCCGTTCGCCACCTCGCCAAAATTAGTACGGACGCTGCTCGAAAGTCGCCAAGGAACAATCTGGCGCCGGCGGGCCGAATAAATCCCTAACTCCAGGAATCCAAAGCGGATCGTTGCGCGGACAAAAAATTTCTGAAATCCCCAGTTTTGTCCGCCGTCTTCGTTGAGACGAGATCAGCCGCAGTGTATCGGCTGGCCCACGATTGGCGGTAACGAAACACAGGCGAGTCTCGCTTCCTTTCAATCGTTTCTGTCTCGCTTTGGTTTGCCAAGCTTTCGTCGCTGTCTGGAACTCTCGCGTTTTCTTGACTTCTCCTTTCCGCCCTGAGGTGGCCCACGTTGGATCAGCGAGGGTTGATTCTTAGGATCAAACTCCGGGTTAAGCTGAGGAATTTTCGCCCCGACCGACGCCAAGTAGCTCTGCAGTCGGTCGTGCAGCTGTTGTGTTTCCTCGGGTCGTTGGGTGGCAAGATCGTTTCTTTCTTGGATATCGGTTGATAGATCGAACAACGCGACGCGATCCGAGTCGTAGAACTTCATCAGTTTCATCTGGCCGAAAATCATCGCCGTTTGCGGACCATCGGTGCTTTGGTAATGCGGGAAATGAAAAACGAGCTCCGGGCGAGGGCGGATGACGTCGCCGGATCCGCCATTGGCAAGAATCGACGCGAGACTTCCGCCTTCGATTCCCCTTGGCAATCGCGATACCTTCATTCCCGCCCACTGACAAAACGTGGGAAAGAAATCGTATCCCACCACTGGCGTATGACACCACGAGTTTGCCAAGACACCGGGGCCACGAACGATGAGAGGCGAACGGATTCCACCCTCATAGACGGAGCCTTTCCCGCCGCGGAGTTGCGAGCTTCGCCCACCGCCTCCGTTGTCCGACATGTAAATCACGTAGGTGCGATCGGCGAGCCCCAGGCGATCGATCGCTTCCATCACCCTTCCGACTCCAGTGTCTAGGTCTTCCGCGATGGCTACACCCGACGCGCCGCGGCCATTTGTGAGACGTTGATACTTCGCGATCGTGGACTTCAAAGCATTCTCGGGCGCGTGCAATGCATGCCAGGACAGCTGTATGTAGAACGGCTTTCCAATTTCACTGTTCTTCTTCATGAATCGAGCCGCACGGTCGGCCATTCCAAAGATGTCGACGGGATTCGGATCTTGAAATCGGTAGGCGTACTCGTTGCTGGTTGCTCCATCACTGTCGTCGTATCCGTGCTCCGAAGGCCCACTACCGTTGAGGTGCCATTTTCCGTAATGCGCGGTCGCGTAGCCGGCATTCCGAAGAAGTTCGGCAATCGTCGTTGTCCCTTTGCTCAGACTCTTGCCGACTTGCGGCGGAATCAATCGATATCCGTTGGACGCTTCCATAACAGGAGCCGCTTTCGTCCAGCCGGTCTGTGCGGGGCTGATCCCCAACTGCAAGCTGCATCGAGTGGGAGAGCAGACCGGTGCCGGCGCGTAGGCAGACGAAAATCGCATCCCCTGAGCGGCAAGCTTCTCCAGTGAAGGCGTCTGCACGATGCGACTTCGCGAAAACTCAAAGTCGGGATGCATCGCCACCGACGTCCCGCCCCAGCTCTGATCATCAGCCAACATAAAAACAATGTTGGGAGGATCGTCAGCGAAAAGCCTCGGCAGAAGACAGAGCAGCAATAAGAGTGACAGACTGGAACGCATTCGAAAAAGCGCGAAATCAGTTGGTGAGCAGGCTTCTTCCGGATCTGCATTCATGCTACCGCCGTCTCTCTTGACTCTGCCCATCCCGGTTTCGATTGCCGTCACGGCGCCCAGAGCTGGGACGACCAACGTCCGCACGACCCTTCTTCTTTCGCCCGGCTTGACCGCGAGACCCGTCGGACCCACGTGATCGCCCTCTTCCCTTTGCTTCCGCCGAACCTTTGCGGCTCGATCTCATGTTTCCTTCGTTACCAGATGCCCGTTTGCCAGACGAACGTTGGCCCCTACCTCGACAGTCTTCACCTCCGGAGCGTTGACGTTGCTGGCTACCTCTCATCTGGTTTTCGCCCCGCGTTTTGCCCTGACGCTCAGCTTTTTGCTGTCGAGCTCTCTTTCCGTTTGAATCCTCGACCTTGCTTGGATCTCGTCCTGCCCTCTCTCGTTGTTCTCCTGATGCGAGTGAGGGTACTAGCAAGCTGATTCCGACTACGACGAGCAGAGTTGGCAACGAAAATCGAATCGAGCGGAAAGGCAGTTGATTGGGCACGAGAGATTTCTCCATCAATGGATTTGGGGGGAGCCTGAGGGAATGCCCGGCAACCGAATCGCGTGGGCTGAGTTCGGTAACCACTCTCGAACTTGATTTCCTACACAGATTCGCCGAAATATTCTTGAATCACAGATTTATCGATGATTTTCGGATTTTGAACGCCCACCCAAGCTCCGCTCCGGCGTTCATTAGACTATGGCCATGACCCTTTCCGAAGCGGAGAACAACGAGCGACGTCGGCACGTCGCTGACGGCGATCCAACGGCACTCGCTTCGCTTTTTACGGAGTATCGTGCACGTCTCCTCCGAATGATCACATTTAGGTTGGACTCTCGTCTCCGCCGCCGCATCGATGCCGAGGACATCCTCCAGGAAGTCTTTCTCGATGCGAGGAAGCGGCAGCAACACTTCGATCCAGACCGATCGTTCTTCGTCTGGCTTCGCATGGTTGCCATTCAGACGTTGGTAACGATTCACCATCGGCATCTTGGAGTGATGCTGCGTGACGCCAGCCGTGAAGCCTCCGTTCACGGTTCGCCGATGGCCACATCCGTCGCGATTGCCGACGGGCTGCTCGGCAACATGACATCGCCCAGTCAAGCCGCGCTCCGACGTGAGCTTACCGATCAATTGACAACCGCGCTGGGCGAGCTGAATGACACGGATCGCGAAGTGCTTGCCATGAGACACTTTGAAGACCTGTCCAACAGTGAAATCGCCGAAGCGCTTGGCATCGAGCAAAACACGGCGAGCATTCGATACGTCCGTGCGATCGGACGCCTCAAAGCCATCATCGATCGTGTACCCGGTATCGGCGGAGTGCCATGATCAAACAGCTCCAAGAAAGTTGCGGTGACGGAAACGTGATCGAGTTTGAGCAGCTCATCACGAAGACCATCGAATCGTATCGAAACGGAATTCGGCCAGATATCGAAGCACTTGCGGCCGCGCATCCGCATTTGGCTGAGCGTATCAAAGAACTACTGCCAACCATCATCGGAATGGAACAGTGCCGTGTCGCGCAGGCTGAACAAGCAGCGTCCTTCGAATCCACAGCAATGCTGGGTCAGCTGGGTGATTTGAAAATCATCAGGGAGATCGGCCGTGGCGGAATGGGTATCGTCTACGAAGCGTATCAAGAATCGCTGGGACGCGACGTCGCCGTGAAGGTTCTTCCGTCACAAACGTTGCTCGACGAAACACGTCTCAAGCGTTTTCATCGTGAAGCTCAGACGGCCGCTCGGTTGCACCATACCAATATCGTGCCCGTCCTCGGCGTCGGAGTCCAAGACGGCCATCATTTCTATGTGATGCAATTGATCGACGGGTTTGGTGTCGACCGACTGCTGCTGCCCGACCGTCAACCGGCCACCGTCCTGAAGGCCTGCCGTTCGATTGACGAAACCGATTTCTCTTTTGGCACGGACATCACGACGCCGGATCAGTGCGAAGCATCGCTCGAATCGAATCGCGTTTTCTCGTCGCTCTCTGATGATCCGATGACGATCACTTCGATGGTCGCTCAGGTCGCCGATGCGCTTCAGTACGCACACCAGCAAGGGGTCCATCACCGAGACATCAAGCCTGCGAACCTCATCCTTGATCGATCCGGATGCCTTTGGATCGCGGACTTTGGTCTGTCCAAAAGCGTAGAGAGCGAACAGGTAACGCAGACGGGCGATATTTTGGGCACCATCCGGTACATGGCACCGGAACAATTTCAGGGCGAAGCCGATCCACGCAGCGACATCTACAGCCTCGGACTTACCTTGTACGAGATGCTTACGTCCAGACCTGCCCACGACGGTCAAGCAAGACGGCGTGCCTTCATGAGCGGTCAGCCCGCGTCGCCGCCGAGTCGACCATCGCGATGGAATGCCTCCATCCCGGTGGACCTGGAAACCGTCGTCCTCAAGTCCATCGCGCACGATCCGGCCGACCGATACCAAACCGCTGCAGACCTCGCCGCCGATTTACGTTGCGTTTTGCAGGATCGCCCGATTTCGGCTCGCCGAGCCGGACCGGTTTATAAACTCTGGCGTTGGTGCCGAAGAAACCGCGCCTTTGCGACAACGATGACGGTTGCCATTGCCGCAATCGTTCTAGTCGCCGTCACGGCGACCTGGAGTTACGTTTCCGAGAAAGATCTGAACCAACGCATTGCCATTGCACTCGACGATGCGGAGTCATCGCTTCAAATGGAACAGAAACACCGCGAGAAGGCCGAGAGCACGTCCATTATTGCCTGGGAGGTTCTAGACGAAATTTTCGCGCAGTTCGCACCGCGTCGAGTTGATCCCGGCGAAACCCCTTCGGAAGAAGAGGGTTTATCCGTTAGGCCTGTCCTGTCAACGGAAGCAGCAGAGATGCTTCGGAACCTGCTTCCGTACTACAACCGATTGGCAAAGGAAGGCGACGACACCGGCATGCATCGACAACGCATTGCCGAAGCTCATCGCCGCGTCGGAGACATTTACCAACGTCTGGAGCAGTTTGGACTCGCCGAACAGAGCTATCGACGCTCCACGGAGATCTTCGACTCGATTGACTCAGATGGGCACGCAAATACCGAGAGCGAGTCCCAAATCGCGGCAGCCGCGGTAGCGAACGAGCTTGCCAACTTAAAGCGACGGACGAACAGCCGGGGCGAAGAGTTTCAGTACCGCAAGGAAGCCTTAGCGAGGCTCGCGAAGTCGGCGTGCGAGAACCAAGACAACTCGACCGAATTGCTTTACGAGATCGCCAGGACGCTCTACTTGCACGGCAGAGTCCACCGGGAATCGAACGGTAAACCGGTCCGGGGAGACCGCACGCGTCAACGCCTCTACTGGCCAACTGCAGAGATTCCGCTGCCCGCGTCACTTGATGCAAAAGTGATCAAAGACGGCATCAGTGGTGATAACGCGTTGAAGTTGGCCATCGGTCTCCTCGAACCGATGAGCGACAATCCAGAGTGCCGATTCCTACTTGCGCG
>JBCCOI010000246.1:0-10166 GCA_039025515.1 Planctomycetota bacterium | reverse complement strand
TGACTCGGAGAAGAAAGAACGGCAAAGCCCGAGAGAATTCAAATTGCCGTCTCGCTCCCTTCGTCGGTATGACCCGTATCAGGTTCGAAGGGTTGTTTCGAATCATGCTTCTCGAAACTCTCAGTCCAAATCGGACACCCCCGCGGTAAGCGCATTGTCGCTTTTCACGGTAGCCGGTCAACACCCTTCGCAATGCTCGCGCTCGATACCGTCGACGGTGTGTCCCGAAGAACGCCGCTCTACACCGTCGTATTCGTGGGAGATGACTTTCTCGTACAGGCAGATGAGTCGTTTGGTGCCGACGTTTGAGCGAAATCCTCCCCACGGCGTGGTGCCGTTTCTGAAGGGTATACCCTCAGCGTCATGATTTGGCGAGGCTCAACCGAAGTTAGGACTCATATTGTGGAGCGACGGGAGAGTTTGCCTTCACCACTTCTCGAGACACAATTTAACAGAGCTCTCAGTGTTCTTTGATTCAAGATCATCGGTCCGGAATCGTCGGTCGCAGATTGAAGAGGAATTGCATGGTTGCAAAGCAAAACTTGCAGCGATCAATAAAGCGGAAGCGACGATTGAGTTCTTGCCGGACGGGACGATCGTTACGGCGAACGAAAACTTCTTGGGTGCCGTTGGGTACTCGCTTGATGAAATTCAGGGGAAGCACCACCGAATCTTCGTCGACCCCGCAGAACAACAATTGCCGAGCTATTTGGATTTTTGGCGAAAGCTCGCAAGTGGTCGCTCGCATGACGGCGTGTTTCGGAGAATCCGGAAGGATGGCAGCGATTTGTGGATCCAGGCTCGCTACTTCCCGGTGTTGAATCCTACCGGGGAGCCGGTGAAGGTTGTAAAGTTTGCAAGGGACATCACGGGAGATGTCATTTTGAGAGAAAGAGCGAAGGAGGCTGGCGAGGCTGTCTCGACAAGTATCGAGCAACTTGTCGAAACCATCTCGGAGATCTCGGGGCACGTCAATCAAACGGCGGGTGAAGCCACGGCGACTGAGGCGGAGGTGAATTCGACCGCTTCCTCGGTCGAAAGATTGAGCGACAGTAGTCGAGAAATCGAGAAGGTTGTCGAGGTGATTCGTAATCTTGCCGAGCAAACAAATTTGTTGGCACTCAATGCAACGATCGAGTCCGCCCGTGCCGGAGAATCTGGCAAAGGATTCGCCGTCGTCGCAAATGAAGTCAAGGAGCTTGCAAAGCAAACGTCCGGTGCAACCGAGAGCATTGACGAGTTGGTATCGACTATTCGAGAGCTGATCAGTGAAAGTGTTCAATCCACTTCTCGGGTGGCCGACCGAATACGGGGAGTGACCGAGAGCATGACGTCGGTGGCTTCTGCCGTCGAGGAACAATCCGCCACCATGCAAGCGCTCAACGAAACGGCATCCGAGCTTCGCTTGACGGAATAAATTGGGATCATCTCGCGGTGCGTGATGCTGGAAACAGTGTATCAATCAGGCACGCCAAACCGGGGGGCTGCGGCTTGCTGACGAGCGATCGTGCAAGGCGGTCGACGTTGGGACGGAGCGGCGGCCAAGATCTCGCCGCTAATCGGGCGGGGAGCTGCAGCGGGGTTTCTCGCTGGATGTGGTTTGTGCGGTGGTGAGTTTTTTTCAGGAATTGTGCGAAAAATTCGCCGAAGATGTGTCGTTATTGACCTAACGCTCGTACGGTTTGATGTCGGCAGATCATTTGACCACGACGGTTTAGGGCAACCCGATGAAGAAGTCCGAGGTCTCAAGCAACGCGGTTTCCCGCAACGCAACGCCGGCGATTATCGAACGCATCCGCTTGATGGTGGAACAGGACATCCAGCGTGCGCCGATGACAAGGCTTGACATGGAGCGGGTGCCGAATCTGTGCGAACTTCTCAACGTCCAGCCCGATGAAGATCAGCAAATCGAAAGTGCTCTGAGGGCCATTTACAGAGCGATTTGGATCTCAAGCGTTCGTGCCAGACGGAAACAGGTGCTCCGCTGGGACGATGGTCGTGGTCAAGAAGCCGGAGACCTTCAGCCTACCGGCTAGAGCGGTAGAGTCGACTCGGTCATAGCCAATGATTGCTGATCGTTGCTGGGAACTCGGTCGCTGCCGGGTTATTTTCCCGCAGCGACGAGGAAGCCGGAAATCAACTCTGTTCCCTCCTGCCGCAACATTGCTTGGCGAATTTCGCGGATCTTCAATCCGGCTTGTTCGATCCATTCTCGGACGCAAGCTTCTGAGTGAGCGTAGCGACCAGAAGGCCGCAATTGAAAACCGGACGAGTCATTTCCGGCTAACGCTTCTAAGCTGAAGATCACAATCCCTTGGTCCGTCAGGACGTTTGCGGCAGCCGCGAAGGTGGGCCGGAGATCGCCCAAATACAACAGCGTGTCAGCGGAGAGGATAACGTCAAAACGGTCCGTTGTTGATTCCAGGTATTGAATCAAGTCCGATTCGACCAAGTCGTCGTAGGCTTCACGTTGCTTCGCGTAGAACAACATGTTGGGCGAGAGGTCCACTCCGACCAGCCGCTTCGCCAAGGGACGCAGGTGTGAAGCGCAAAGCCCCGTTCCACATCCCAGATCAACGATTGCGAGAGAATCGTCTTCCATTGCATCGACATACTCCTCCGCCATTTCGCCGAGCAGCTTGGGGACTTGGTAACCAAGCCCTTCTAGGCAGTCGTCGAATTCTTCGGCGAAGCTATCAAACGTGCTTCGCACGTAGTCAACGGATGCTCGGGTGGGCGAGTCCTCCGTCGGGGAGCAAGCATGCAGGAAATGCGTGGCGATCGGATCGTCTGGTTTAAGCTCCAGCCATTTCTCGTAGATCGATCTGGCACGATCAATCTGGTTCAGCTTTCGATAAACGGCACCGAGTCGACTGAGCGGACCGACTGAGTCCTCGTCGAGAGACGACGCCGTTTGATACGCTTCGATCGCGTCGTCGAACTGCGACAGCTTCTCGTAAGCTGCCCCCAGCGCCGACCATGTTGTCGCGTCATCCTCGACCAACTCGATCGCGCGGCGGAAACACTCGACCGATTCGGTGAGTCGATCCAATTCGTTGTAGACGTTTCCAAGGTTATGAATCGCTTCGGTATAGTTCGGCTTTAAATCGATTGCTTTTTGGTAGGTCTCGATTGCGTCCTCCGAGCGTTTCGCGGCGGCGAAGATGTTGCCCAGGTTGTTGAGCGCTTTGGGCTGATCGGGGTTGCTCGCCAGTGAGGCTTGTACTCGTTCGATCGCTGAATCGCTGTCGCCCAATTGATGGAAAAGAACGCCCAGCAAATGCAATGCATCGGGGTGATTCGGCTCGTACTCGAGGACTTCTTGGTAAGCCCATTCCGCTTTGGTGAGTTCGCCATTGCGATGATGTTCGATCGCGCGATCGAGTGCCTCGGTGATCGTTTCGCCGCCATCCGATTGATTACTTTCCGACATGACTGGAGTTCTCCGTCAGGTGAATGTTGAAGTATTCCAGAAGGGCGCCCATTTCGAAGTTTAGATTCTTCAAAGCGAGAGCGTATTGAATTCTTGCGCGGTTGGCCGCCGTTTCGGCTTCGGCGAATCGTCGCTCAGAGTCAAGCAGAGCGTTGAAGTCGAATTGCCGACGAAGTTCCTTTTTTGCTTCACCGTTCAGGATGTCGTATTGATCCTGTGCCGCTCGTTCTCTGTTGATGGCGACTCGCATCACTTCATAGGCTCGATCGCACTCCGCGAGCGCGTTGCTGGTGCTGTGGGTCACCTGTCGGGTGAGTTCCTCCAGCAGGGCTCGCTCGCGGGAAACGCGAAGCTGTGCGTTACGAATCGCCGCGTAGGCTTGCCGGCGGCCCACTGACTGCGTGTAGCTCATACCCACAAGCCATTCGTGCGTATCGGACTCCTCTTGTGACCCCGAGATCGTCACCACGGGATCGTATAGTCGTTCGCCGATTCCTCGGTATCGATATCGTCCCACGGCATCGAGGCGTGGGAGCAGGAAGTTGCGACTCGCTGCGAGTTCGTGTTCGCTCTTCTCGACTGTCAGTTGCTGACTGTGCAATTCCGTTCGCCGAGAGATTGCGTTGGAGATCACATCGTTCCAGTCAAAAGTTATCTGCGCACTGGACGGGTCGCTGGCCGTTCGGATCAGCCTGCCATCGTTGATGGGTAGTCCCATGATCAGACGCAAGCGACGTTCGTTCACGTAGACGCCACCGCTTCCTTGAAACGTTCCGCCACCGCTGCCATTGAATCCTCTCGTTCCAATCGTCAACTGACCCGCCAGCGCATTTTGAACCTCTTGTTCGAAACGAAAGTACTGTTCCTTCGCCTGGGCGAGTTTATCTTTCTCGGCTCCCGGAAGATCTGCTCGTGCCTTTAGAAGCTGATAGGTGTTGAGGCTTCGATCACGCGCCTTCGTCTTCACCGCAAGATCCATGTAGGCAAAGTGCAAGTCCCAGTAAGCATTCTCGACATCACTCAAATAGTCACGAAGGGCAATTTGCAAATCGGCAACACTGATATCTGCGTTCAATCGCGCGATGACGACTCCGTTGTAGACTCCGGGAGTCGCATTCGGTCCCGCAACACGATTGAAATAGCTTCCACGTCCCTGCAACAGGGGCTGGCGAATCTCGCTCTCAAGGTTGTACGTCCAGGCGCGATCAACAATCAGGTTTCGCTCCGAATTGTTCAAGTCACCTTCGATGTCGTGACGCAGCGTAAACTGTGTTCCGACCGCAGATTGTTTGCTGATGCTTGATTCGAGCGTTGTGAGGTATTGCTTGAAGAAGTTGACGCCGCCACCGACGAATTCGTTATTCAGCACGCGATCGTTGTCTTCATAAAAGAGATCGCTCCGGAGTTGTGCGTCAAACGCACTCAGCGCCGCTTCGATCCCGGTGACGCCGTCCGTGGAAGTGATCGCCGGCGTGTAGATCGTGGGTGTCGCCCCGGGGGACTGAATCACTTGGGCCCCCAGGCTGCGCAGGACCGTTGAATTCGCTAGTGCAATCTGGATCGCTTGATCAATGGTGAGGTCCCACGGTTCTGGTGCAACCCAGTCATCGGCGTTCGCGCCGCGAAGAGAGAAAGGGACAGCTCCGGACGGCGGTCCCGAGGTTTCGTTTTGAAATCCGACCTGTTGAACTTCCGAGGCGAGAGACGTTAGGTCTTGCGTGATCGTCGAGGTAGAATCCCTGCGGTCGGTCAACAGCGTCGATGCGAGGGCGCGCCCGCTCGACGAAACTCCACGGATCTCGGTGGGACTACTGCTAGCGGTCTTCGTTTTGCTCGTGGTCTTCGTTTTGCTAGCAACTGAACATCCGAGCGTACCCACGGCGGCAATGACAGCAAAAATCAAAACGTTCCAGCGTTTTGCCGTCATGAGGGGTCGAATCTTCCGTGGCGATTTGCGTCAAGGTCATGCTACTATCGGACCGTGTATCTCCCATCGGCAATGGCTCAACCGAAATAGATTCCATTCTTGGCATAATTCGGATAGGCCGTTCATTTTTCCAATCGACGCACGGACGCGACGAAATTGGGCCAACGCGACACGATCGAAACGAATCACCAGCCCTCTGCGTGGCAGACGATTGAGCAAACGATCGCGAGTCTTTCGGAGTTGGCGGGTCGTGAAACATCTGTCGAAGCCTTTGCGTCCGTCGCAGTGGCTCGGGTGTCCGAGCTGACGCACGCGGAAGCCGTCGTGTGTTGGCAGGTCCATCAGGATCAGGTTTCTCCGATTGCCGAGATCGGTTGGGCCTCCATTTCGAGCGAAATCGAAGCGGAAAACCATGCCTTTGTTGCGGAGGCAATCGGCAACACGAAGCCGACACTTTGCTCAAGTCTGCCAGGATCTCGTGCCGTCCCACGGCGTCTCGTGGTTGCGGCGACGTTCCGAGATCAGCGTGGTGTCGCCGGCGTGTTCGAGGTCCTGTTTTCGGATGTGGGAACGAAGTCCTTACCAAACGATGATCGGTATCGAGGCGCAGAGCGTCTGCTGGGCATCGTTGCGGAGCTCATGGAGCAAACCCTTCGGCACAAGAGGTTGCGAGACCTTCAAACATCGGAGGATCGTTGGCAGCAGTTCGAGTTGCTCGTTTCGCGAGTCCATGGAAGTCTTCGCTTGGAAGAAACCGCTTTTCAGTTGGTCAATGATGGCCGGGTCTTCGTCGAATGCGACCGCGTCGGTTTAATCGTCAGTCTCAACGGCCGATTGAAGGCGGTGGCGGTAAGCAACGTGGATGTGGTTCAGAGGCGAAGCGAACTCGTTCAGAAAATGGAAACGCTCGCGGAAGTTATCTCGAACGCGCGAACCTGGGTGAAGTATCGGGGCGACACGACGGAACTACCGCCGCAGATTCAAGATCCACTTTGTGCGTACGCCGATGTCTCACACGCGCAAGCGATCGATGTGGTCCCCTTGTTGGATTCTCCACAGGACGTAAGCGGAGACGAGGATTCTGACTCGCGAAACACGGTCGGTGTGTTGATCTTCGAACGCTTTGACTCGGCGGCAACCATCGGTTCGGACAAACGTATTTCGCAGTTGTCAACGCTTGCTACGGTCGCGGTGCGAAATGCTATCGACTACAGCACGTTGCCCTTTCTCGGTTTCGCTCGCGCGATGCGTGGCGTGGTAACTCTGGGAAGCGGTGGAAAGCGAGCTGCCGTGGTACTGGCGAGCAGCCTTTTCGCGTTCGTGCTTCTCGGAATGGTTCCCGTCCCGTTCTCGGTTGATGCCACGGGTAGGTTACAGCCGACCAAGCGTCGCAATTTGTTCGCGCCGCGTGATGTTGAAGTCGTCGAAGTACTTTGCAAACACGATGAAATCGTGGAAAAAGACGCCGTGTTGCTCCAGCTTCGCAGTCGAGAACTTGAGCTCAAAGTTCAGGAACTTCGAGGGGAACAACAAACGACACGAAAGCAGCTTCTTGCGGTCACGTCGGCGCGGTTCCAACGTGATGTCACGTCGGATTATCGATTGCAACGGCAGTACGCGGCTCGGGAGCAGGAACTCCAGGAGACACTCAAGAGCCTCGACAAGCAACTCGCACTACTGCGACGCGAGCGCGAGGCTTTGACCGTTTGTAGTCCAATCGATGGACGCGTGCTGACGTGGAACCCGGCAGAGGAACTGGAGGGTCGGCCGATAGCGCGAGGAATGACGCTTTTGACTTTGGCGGATACCGATGCGGCATGGGAAGTCGAACTTCAAATTCCGGACCGTGATATCGGTCGAATCATCGAGCAGCGAGCTGACGGTCAACCGTTGACAGTAAGGTTTGCGTTGGCGGCTGGCGGCGACCAGGTTTTCGTCGGTTCGGTTCAGTCAATTGCAGCTCGGTCCGAGGTCGATTCGGATGGAAAGGCGAAGGTTAGGGTATTGGCCTCCGTTGAAGCATCCGGGGAATCGTTTCGATCGGGAGAAACCGTTTTTGCTGATGTCGATTGCGGTCGACGTCCGTTGGCATTTGTTTTGTTTCATCGCATGTTTGATGCAGTTTGGCGATGGCTGTGGCTGTAGCGTGCATACGCTCCCACTCGAGACTCAAAACGTATGAAGAGAAGAATGATGTTCGCTCGAATCCTGGTGCTCGCCGGCGTCGCATTGTCTGCCGCGAGCGGCGCGTCACAAACGATCGATGTTGACGCGGTTTTTATTCGGATCATCGATGAGGTTGAAGTGCCTTCGCGCGCCACCGGCGCCTTATCAAAGGTATTGCTTCGTGAAGGAAGCGAAGTTCAGGAAGGAGACCTCTTGGCACAGATTGATGACACGGAAGTCAAGTTGGCGTTGCGGCGCGCGGAAGGAGAGCTCGAGATCGCGAAACATCTCGCGAGCGATGATACGGCGGTTCGTTCCGCAAAAGAGTATCGAATGTTTGCCGAGGCGGACTTCGCAAGGCGAGCCCGGGCGCGAAAGAATGAGGTGGGGGCCGTTTCCATTTCGGAGTTTGAGCGTGCGAAGGTGGACGCTGAGCAAGCTCGCTTTGACATCGAGAAGGCCGAATCCGAATTTCAAGCCGCGGCCATTCGGCAGCGCTTAGCGGCCAACGATGTCGCGATGGCAAAACGCAACGTGGAAACGAGACGAATCGTCGCTCCAATCAGCGGCGTGATTGTCGAAACCAAACGCAAGGTCGGCGAATGGGTGCAGCCCGGTGACGCAATTTTTCGTATCGTCCGAACGGACCGACTTCGTGCAGAAGGGTTTGTGAACGCGAGTGACGCGGTACGCGGATTGAAGGGAGCAAACGTTGAGTTGACGCCCATTGTCGCCGGCGTTGCCGGGCAAGCCCACTCAGGCAAGATTGCCTTCGTCAGCCCGGAGATCGATCCGATCAACGGGCAGGTTCGGATTTGGGCGGACTTTGAAAACCCGAGTGGACAACTGCGTCCCGGGCTGCGTGCACGGATGCAAGTCTCCGTCAGCCAATGAGACGCGATCGAGAGATCATGGTGGGAAGCAAATGAGTGAGCGTAAGCCCGCTTCGAAAGAGACGCCGATCGCGCTCCGCCGCCGCAATGATCTCGAAGTCTACCCGCAAAGAATCGGCGTGCGTCAGTTTTGGGTGATCAAGGATCCGATCACGTTGGAGTACTTTCAGCTTCGAATTGAAGAATACGCGATCTTTCTGTGGCTTGACGGAACAAGAAGCCTTGGACTGATCAAGCGACTCTTCGAACAGCATTTCGCACCGAAGCGCCTTTCGCTCGCACGCGTACGCTCATTCATCACATCGCTGCATCGAAACGGGCTGGTCATGACGGACGTCATCGGCCAAGGCGAACAGATGATCGAACGAAGTCGTCGTTCAACGCGTTTGCGACGATTCGAGTGGTTGGCGAATCCACTTGCGATCCGGGTGCCGGGCATCAATCCCACACGGCTGCTCGACTGGCTTTCTCCACGCACGCGTTGGGTTTTCACGTCGCCCTTCCTTGTCACCTGCTTTCTGGTCGTTGTAACGGCAATCGGCTTGACGATCGGTCGATGGTCTGAGCTTTCCAGCAAACTGCCCCAGTGGAACACGCTGCTTACGCCGATGAACCTGGTTGCGCTTGGATTGGTTTTGGCGATCACAAAAGTATTGCACGAATTGGGGCACGCGCTCACTTGCAAGCACTTTGGCGGTCATTGCCATGACATGGGTTTGATGCTGCTGGTGATGATGCCGTGCCTGTACTGTGATGTGAGCGACTCATGGCGATTGTCTGCACGCAAACGCGTCTTGATCACTGGCGCCGGGATCCTATTGGAGATCGTGTTGGCGTCGGTGTTCGCGATCGTCTGGTGGTTGACCCAGCCGGGATTCCTCAACACGCTCTCGCTCAATGTCATGCTCGTTTGCTCGATCGGAACGTTGTTCATCAACGGCAACCCATTGCTGCGATATGACGGCTACTACGTCCTTTCGGATTTGCTTGGCGCTCCCAACTTGTGGCAAGAGGCCAATCGGCGAATCAGCAGAATCGCATCGATGACTTTTCTGGGGATTGATCCCGGTCAATCTGCCGTCATCGATGGTCGGTCGTGGCTGTACATCGCATTTGGCGTATCGTCGATGATGTATCGAACGATCGTTATTGGATCGATCCTTTACTTGGTTTACCAGACATGCAAGCCGATCGGGTTATGGTTTGTCGTTCCATGTCTGATGATTCTTTTACTCTTTCGCATGCTGGTGAATCCTTTGAAGGCCGTCTGGTCCGCGATTGCCAATCCGGCTCGAAGAGTACGGTTTCGTGCCGTACGGTTCATTGGCTCCTCGTCGATTTTGGCGGCAGCTGTCCTCTTCATCATGGCGTATCCTCTGCCATACCGACTAAGCGCCGTCACAATCATCCGTGCAAAGGATGCGAAGAACGTGTACGTGAAAGTTCCCGGGCAACTGGACGCGATGAAACCAAGTGGAACCCACGTCAGTCGAGGAGAGATCGTCGCTAAGCTGTCGAGCCCATCGCTGGCGTTGGAGCTGGAGAAGCTACGCGGCGAGCTTCGCCGTCAGCACTTGCGCATCAACAGCCTCGAGTCGTTGCGAAGGGATGACGAGGCGTTCGCGAATGAGCTGCCGTCTGCGAAAGAAGCCGCGGTTGATCTCAGTGATCGAGTGCGCAAATTGGAGGAAGACGCTCGAGCTCTTGACATCGCATCACCGGTAGACGGAGTTGTGATGAATCCACC
>JBCCOI010000245.1:0-10208 GCA_039025515.1 Planctomycetota bacterium | reverse complement strand
TACAAGCCTGAAGAGGAACTGCTCAACTTCGGACTCGGTACCTTCTTCACCTTCGGTATCCAAGAGATCATCCGCGGCAACTAGCCAGCGATCCTCTCGCAAACATTAGACGGGTGATGCTTCAGCATTGCCCGTCTATTTTCTTGCGCTTCTCGAAAGAACTTTGCTCATTGTGGTAGGGATGATCCGATCGGCGAGGACGAGCAATTTCCCGCCTGGGCTAAGGATCACTTCGCGTTTTCGTTTCTTGATTGCCGCGATTGTGTTTCGAGCCACCCGTTCTGGCGTCCAGCTTCCAAGACTACGTGACCTAGACTTTGGATCTGTTTCAACGAGCACATCGAAAAACTCGCTGCTTGTCGTGCTCGGACTCACAAGCGTCACTTGAATCCCATCGCCCAGCAGTTCTGCGCGGAGTGAATCCGTCCAACCGTGAAGTGCAAACTTACTCGCGCAGTATTCCGATTTAGCAGGTACCGCGCAATGCCCCAGGACACTCGACACATTGCAAATGACCGGATCATCACTTTGATGCAAAAGCGGCAATGCCAGTCTCGATAACTCAACTGTTGCGAAGAAGTTCACTTCCATGATGCGCCGCAAGCGTTCCGGGGTCGCAGATTCGAAGCTTCCGATTGCACCAACGCCCGCGTTGTTTACCAAGAGGTCCAGTCGTCCAAGCTCCGTTGCGGCTTCGATGAGACTGCCCCGGTGCGATTCTTCGGTCACGTTTCCTGAAACCGGTACCAACTGCACGTCGCCATTCGAACCGACAGTTCTGGAGAGTTCCTCTAGTCGTTCTTGCCGCCGTGCGGTCGCGATCACATTGCATCCATCCATCAAGAGCTGCTTTGCGATTTCTCGACCGATACCGCTACTGGCACCCGTAACAATTGCGACGCGGCTGCGCGGATTCCAGTGCGACCCGAACATGAAGATCTTGCGAAAAGGGTGAGATCCAGAGAATTGGGAAAAGCAGCATAAGCCGACCGGCCCGAACGTGAAATGAACCTTCGTGACAGGACGATCCTCATAGTCCGATCATGAGGGTCAAAATTGGCCCGAAACGAATCGACTCCCCTGGGGGTCCGTCCGCCACTGCCCTAAACTGCCGAGTTCCCTGGGTTTGTCCCCGAAGTGGGCCAAACCACGCCGGCATCGGCTTCGTATTGGATGGGTCGTCGCATGCAACTGGCTCCCCTGCTGACTTTTAGAGTTAAACCGCTCCCATGGAATTGATCATCCTCCGCTGCGTTTTTTTGGTTTGCGCAGGAGGCGTTTCTTGGATCATCAATACTGCGTTGCCCAGCGATGGCGACATCAATCCCTATGTCGTGTTCATTGGCGTAATGGGCACGGCAGTGGTCGCGATACTCGGCGACATTTTTATTCCGCGAAAACGAATTGACTCGATCTCTGCGGTCTATTTTGGGACGTTGATCGGGATTTTGCTCTCCTACATCCTTTGGATTGCGATCGCGCCGCTATTCGCTCAAGCGCTGCTTATCGGTAATGCGGTGAAGCTGATTGTCGGGATGGTGCTCTGCTATATCTGCGTCAGCGTTCTCATCCAAACCAAGGACGACTTCCGGTTCCTCATTCCGTATGTCGAGTTCGTTCGAGAGGTCAAAGGATTTAAGCCTCTGGTATTGGACACAAGTGTGGTGATCGATGGACGGATTGCTGACCTCGTCAACACGGGCGTTTTCGACAATCAGTTGATCATGCCTCGATTCGCGTTGAGCGAGCTACAAGCGATTGCGGATAGCAGTGATAAACTCAGACGCGTTCGAGGACGTCGCGGCCTTGACGTCCTGAACAGGATGCGAGCCGATGATAATGTCGATTTGATGATTTTCGATCGTGAACTTCCCGAGCTTGCGGGGCAAACGGTCGATTTGAAACTGGTCTTGCTAGCGAAGCACCTGGAGGGGAAGGTCGTTACCGGCGACTACAACCTGAACAAGGTGGCCAAGCTTCACAATGTCCCCGTCATCAATTTAAATGAGATCAGCAATTCGCTGAGGCCTGTTTACCTTCCAGACGAGACTTTCAAGGTCAAGATCATCAAGCCTGGTGAAGGTGCAGAACAAGGCGTCGGCTATTTGGATGACGGCACGATGGTCGTGATCGAAGGCGCTCGCAATCGGATCGGCGATGAGTTGGAAGTACGGGTCACGAGCACGCTTCAGACAAACGCCGGCAAAATGATCTTCGCCAAGTTCGAGGGGCGAAGCTGAGGGGGTAGTAAAGAAGTTAGTTTGCGGGGGGCGGCTGATCCGTTCATACTCTGGGTAGACGAAAAAGCAGCTTCGTCGCCCTCACGATCCTCCTGCGGCAGGACCCCACCTGTGAATCCGATTCAGCACTATGCGTTTCGAACGGTCTTCTCTGGAATCATTTCCTTCCTGTCGGTCGCTATGTCCAGCGGGCAATTCGCGCCGCAAACGATGGTTGTGGGCCCGGATGGAAAACCGATTCAGGTGAACGCGGTTCCAGGTGCGATGACACCGCCGGGGGCAAAGCCTGCCACAGCTTCCAAACCAAAAGATGTTAAGAAAGAAGAGTCGAAGAAGGAAAACGATTCTCCCGAACCAAAAGTCATTCGTCGCGGGGATCAGCCCGAAGGCGACGCAAACCCGGAAGAGTTGAAGGCGTCTGTCGGCGAGGACGGTCGAGTTGCATTTCAATTCCGCAATCAACCTTGGATCGATCTGGTGAAGTGGTTGTCGCAGATTGCGGAACAACCTCTGGACTGGCAAGAACTGCCCGGCGACCGAGTCAACTTGAGCTCGCCTGGACGATACACGGTCGATGAGACCAAGGACCTGTTCAATCGTCATTTGCTGGCGCGGGGATACACGCTCTTGGATCTTCCTGGAGGCATTACGGTCGCAAAGACGGCCGGCATCAATCCCGCGATGGTTCCGCGGGTTGCCGCAAGTCAGCTTGCTTCGCTGATGCCGCATACCTTCGTACGCGCTTCACTGGAGTTGGGTTGGCTGCAGAGCGAAAAGCTGGCAGAAGAGCTCAAGCCAATGATCAGCAGCAACGGACGGCTTACACCGCTTTCCACGACCAATCGAATTGAAGCGATGGATGCGGCGGTGAACTTGGCGCAAATTGCTGCGTTGATCGATCGAGAACGCAGTCAGGATCGACGTGATGCTTTGGCGCCCGAATTTCGTTTGCGCCACATTTCGGCTGAATCTGCCAAGCAAATGTTGGAGGAGTTTCTTGGGGTTGAGAAGAAAAAGGCGCCTGCTCCGATGTCTCCCCAGCAAATTCAAATGATGCAGCAAATGGGGCAGCAGAATCCGGGGCAGATGCAGGCAGCAAAGAAGCCCGAGATTTCAATTGTTGCCAATCCCCGTCAAAACTCGATCTTGGTCAGAGCACCAGCGGATCGCATCGCCGTTGCCACAGAGTTTATCAATCGCATCGATGTCCCCGGGCAAGGCATGCGTTCCCTGGCCGACGTCGAATCAAGCGTCCAGGTATACCGGTTGTTCACACTCGAGCCGGAGAAGTTGATCGAGATTCTCGACGAGATGAACGTGCTTGAGCCGACGACGCGGATCCGACCTGGCGATGAGAACGGAGCGCTGATCGTCTCCGGTTCGGCGGCTGACCGATTCATTATTGAGCGACTGATCAAGCGACTCGATAGCAGCGGCAGACAATTCGAAGTCTTGCAACTTCGTCGGCTCGAAGCGAACGAAGTCGCACAGTCAATCGCTTTCCTAATGGGAAAAGACGACAAGAAGGACGAATCGAATAACTCGCGGCGCTTCTTCTACTTCCCATTCGGAGGCGGACAGGACGAAAAAAAGGAAAAGGACGAGTTTCGCGTGGCCGCGAACACGCGTTTCCGACAGGTGCTGCTTTGGGCGAACGAAACGGAAATGGAGCAGGTACGCAACTTGTTGGTCAAACTCGGTGAACTACCTCCGCCTGGAGGAAGCCGCAGTACGATCCGCAGAGTTCAGGCGTCTTCGGGACCGGAGACACACGAATATCTCTTGAGGCTGAGAGCTCAGTGGAATGCGATCTCGGACACGCCCCTGGACATTCCATCTGCGGACCAATTTGTCGACCCAATAGCGGACGAAGAAGCTGAGGAGCCGGAAGAGTCTAACGCGGAAGAAGCCGACCTCGAAACCACGTCGAGCAAGCCACAGTCGGGAAAATCACGGCCGGGCAAAGGCGGAGATCCGGCCGAGACGACGTTGACGGCCATGTTCGCGGGCGACGAAGAAGAGACGCAGCGAGATGACCAGTCCGGGGCTGGTTCTGACTTGTCGCCGGACAATCGTGCGGCTGACCCTTCGAAGCTTAATGTGCGATCGGCCGAAGACTTTGATCGTTTATTCAAACCAAGAGACGCTCGTCCAGAAACGAAGCCCGCGCCCGAAAAAATGGAGCAGTCACCGATTCGTATCGAACTGGACTCGGAAGGGAACCTCGTCTTGCTCGGAAAGAACACGGAAGCACTTGACCGGCTAGAAAGCTTGATGCTTCGGGTCGCGCCGCCGCGTCGACCCTACGAGGTCTTCAAAATCAAATATCAAAGTGCTTTCTTTATCAAGCTGAACCTGGAGGATTACTTCGAAGAGGAGGAGGATGATGATTCATCCGAAGACAGCTTCTATCGATATCTTTTCGACATCAGCCAGCCTCAAGATGATGGGCCGGCTGGGCTGGGCAAGAGTAACGAGCTTCGGTTTGTTGATGACCCGGATACAAACACGATCGTTGTTTCCGGGGCAACGTCGTCTCAGTTGAAGACGATTCGTGAATTGGTGGAGTTGTGGGATGTCGAAGAGCCCTCCAACAAACGTCGAATGAGATACACCAAGCTTGTGCGGATCGAATACGGAAATGCGGCCCAAATCGCAGAAACCGTGAAGGAGGCGTATCGGGATCTGTTGAGCAGTAACGACAAGGCATTCGCCCAAGGCGGACAGCGTGGAGGTGTAGTCGCAAACCAGTCTGGCGCGAAGCAATCGGGCCGCAGCAATCAGGGCAGCGGATTGGTCGATAGCGAAAATGGACGCGACGGCGGCGACGTAGACTTTTCGTTTAAAGGAAAGCTATCGATGGGTGTCGATCCGATCGGCAACACTTTGCTGGTCAGTGCCGAAGGCGAACCACTGCTGGATCTTGTCGAAGAAATGATTATGAAGTTGGATAAGGCCGCACAGCCTGCCGGTTCGGTGCAAGTCTTAACGCTCTCAGGTAACGCCAGCGAAGAATCCATTGAGGGCGTTCTTCGAGCCTTCGGCGCGGGGGCGTCGACTTCGTCAAACGGTTCCCGCCGGCAAAGGCCTCAAGGTCAGGTCGCACCGGGAGGCATGCCGGCGTTTCAACCGAAACCGAACTAGCGAAGAAAACGCAGACTGCATCAGCGATTTCATCATGCTCCGCCTGATTAACCCGAGCATCGTTTGACCCGTCTGCCGGGTGACTCCAGATCGTTGCGGCACGGAGGTGAGAACCGCGGCTATCGCCGTTCGGCTCAAACAACTAGGCGAGATGATTCGCGGCGATCGCCGTTCGGGTCAGAAAAGTGTGATGGGAACTGCGGCGATCGCCTTTCGGTGTGCGGATGACTACCGTCGAGGTTTTGCGAATTTGATTCGCTCGATGAGCTTGACGATTTCGTCGTTGCTGTTGCGGTAACCGCTCACCGACGTAATCGCTTGAATCACGTAGGCATACCGCAGGTTGTAATCGGTATCGATTTCGATTTCCGGTCCATCATCACCTTCGATTGGACCTTCCGTGCCGATCAACTCGACGACTTTGGTGCGTAACTGATCGTAGTCCGTACCCAAATTGGCATCGTTTAGAGAAATGGACGTCAACTTACCGTCACCGTCGGCGCGGAGGCGAAGTTTGAGCGGCAAGTCGGTGATTTCGGAAGTTGCTCCGTCGTTGCCCGCAAGCGGCATTCGGACGCTGAAATCGCCTTCCATCTCCACGATCTTAAACGTCATCACAAAGAAGACCAGCAACAGAAAGACGATGTCAATCATGCTGGTCATATTTAGTTCGTTCTTTTCCTGCTCAAACTCACGTCGCATCTTCATCAGGAACGGTCCTCTTTCGCACGCAGCTTGAATCGCTCCAGCTTCAGGTCTTGAGCGACGCGAATGATCTCTTGAACTTGTCCCGCCGCCACGTCTTGGTGTCCGCGAATGATGACGTTGGCGTCTGAAATCTGCTTGTTCTCGGCGTTCAGTACCGCAATCTCGCCGCGCAGTCCTGTGCTGAGCGTTTCGGTCGTGTAGCTATCGCCCCCAAGGATGATCTCGCCGTCTTGGGCAACGTGCAAAATGATCGGAAACTCCAACGGGCCGTCGGGTGGCCGAACGAGTTGACTGCTGGGCAACTTGACGCGCTCGTTCGATTCGGTCTGAGAGAAATTGATCAAAACCATAAAGAACGCGATCAACTGAAACGTCATGTCGATCATCGGCGTTAGATCGCCTTCCGCGAGATCAGTCTTTTTCGATTTGACTTTCACTGGCCACCAGCTCCCGGCTGAATGTCTTCGAACCGACTCATCAGATTTTCACTTTGTACGCCGACCTCAAGAAGCAGCTGCGCGACCCTGTTCCGCAGAATGTTGTAGGCGGCGATGGCGGGAATCGCGATCGCAAGGCCAACAAGCGTTGTGAATAGCGCGGTGGAAATACCTTCCGCCAACTCAGAGGGCTTTGGTGTCTGCGGGCTGGTTGCGATGACTTGGAATGAGGAGATCATCCCTTGGACTGTCCCAAAGAGGCCGATCATAGGGCTCAGGTTCCCGATCAGCGCCATGTAGCTGAGGCGGTGCTCCAGCTTCATGCTTTCTTCTTCACCGATCTCCTGCATTCCCTCGATCGCTTTGTTGTAGCCGCGTGAGATCTTGGCGAGTCCCGCCGAGAGGACCTGACCGAGTACCGATTCGTCTGTCCTCGCCATGTCGTAGGCTTCTTGGAATTGCTTCGCGTTGAGTTTCTCTTCAAAGCTCTCAATGAGTTCTTGGGGACAGAGAGTATCTCGCCTCGCTGCCAACATGTTCATCACGAACAGTGAGACCAAGGTGATGGAGAGAATCAGAAAAACGATCATGTAGGTATAGCCCAGAGAATCGATCGCCCAGCTGAGGGCGTTTCCCCCAGCTGCATCGGTTCCTCCGTCGCCTGCAGCAGCGTCCTGATCAACACCGCCATTGCCCTCCGGAGGCGGATCCGCAGGTTCATCGGGGCCGCCGATGTCGGCGAACTCATCTTCCGCATCACCCTGGGCCATGGCCGAGGTTGGCACCGTGAACATAAATGAGGTCAGGAGAACTGCAGTCAGGCAGACCAAGGATGGCCGCGTCATCGCAGCAGTGGGATGCGAGAAGCGACGAAAGATGCCGAACAAGTTGTGGCCGAAAACGCTGGTCATCAACGACAGTCTCCGAACGAAGCACAGAAAGAATAGATGGTCGAATAACCAGAATACTCTATCAGAAGTGCTCATCCAGCTACCGAGAACGCCCCGTTTTGGTCAAAGTCGTGAAAAGAAAGTCCATCGGTTCCGTCCGATGGGTTGGCGTATGAGGAGTTTGAGCTTTGTGTCCGGAGGCGGCTCAGCTAGCCGAAACGAAGTTTGCCAGCGGAGTCGATTGCTTCGGTGGATCCTCTCGCAGCACAACACTTGCGGCCTCGGTGTCGACGATGCCAGAGAAGATTCTGGGATCTGCCTCACGACTCACGCGGGACACACGGCGATTGCTCGGCATCGCCTGCTCGTGTGCAAAGGCATTCTCTCGATCGCTAAGTTCAAACGGTTGCTCCGAGCAATTAGCCATTTCTTTCGCCGCCAATTCGCCACGAAGAATTCGAACCTCGTCAGGCGCATCGATTCCGATGCGGACGCGATTCGCATCAATCCTGACGACCGTCAGGCGGACGTCATCACCGATCAAGATTTCCTGGTCAACCTTTCTTGAGAGAATCAACATGGCAGTTTCCTTTGCCGTCTCGGCACACGCGGAAGGGTACGCGACTCGAAACAGGTGAGCCGCGTTGCCACCAAAGGTTGCAATTGGGATGCCAAAACCACCTCACGTCTCCACGGATGTATCTTAAGCCTCTTTCGATCCAGGACTTAGGCAATCCAGGTGGGTCAAATTCCGGTCGTCCGCGACGAAGCTTTCGGAATCCTTTTCAAAGAATTGAAAGATTGACGCTGGCGTGGAAATATGTAGACTGGAGCTGTTGTTGAGAACGAGTCGCAATTCTTTTTTGACGAAACCTGAAGGCCTGTTTCGCATGATTTCAAGGGTGATCGACGTGTTTCCGAGCCAATGCGGGAACCAGCGGATCGTGCTCGCCTCGATGCTCAACGACAAAACCGGTGTGGAGCAGCTCATGCTGCGTCAGGAATCGCGTTCGGCAGATGTCGGTTGGTTCGTCCAAAGCTGCATCGGTCTGGAACCCGAACAGGCAACCGCACTCAAAATGGTATTGTCGGCCGGTTTGCTCACCCCCGGGACTGCAGATGGCGCGGTATCCAGGTCTGTGATTCCCTTCCCAGTCGCGGTCGCTTAAAAGCGTCTGCGATCCAGTGGTTGAATTTCTTTCCCTGAATCTACGAGAGCGGTTATCGGTCGGTCGAGAATGACGGGTCTCGATTAGAACTGCTCACTGCCTGATTGATTTATTGGCGGACACACGGGAGACGATGAACCATTCTCGAAGAGTACGGCTTGGTGTGATGGCCAAGTACTGGGAACCGGGGCGCGTGAAAACCCGACTCGGTACATCGATCGGAATGGAAACCTCGGCGAGGCTTCATCAAGCTTTCTGTCTGCATCTCGCTAGAACGCTTTCGACGAGTGCCGATTGTCGAAGCTTTGTCGTCACCCCGAATGAATCAACGGTTCATTTTCATAAGGAATTGACGTCGACTTGGCGGGTCGAGGCCCAAGGTGAAGGAAACCTTGGCGATAGGATGTGCCGATGGTTTTCCGCATCGGGAGACAAAGAGTCGAGAATCCTGATTGGTGGCGACTGTCCACAATTGAATGCGCGGCTGATCGACTCAGCGATTGATTTGCTTCGAGAACATGAAATGGTGCTCGGCCCTGCCCGCGATGGAGGCTACTACCTGATCGGGATTTCCCAGCCGAATTCGATCGATTTGAGACACCTGTTCCACGGAATCGCGTGGAGTTCGCAGAGAGTTTTTTCAGATACGGTCGCTCGTGTGAGTCAACTCGGACTTTCGCTTGGCGTGATGGAAACGTTGTCGGACATTGACATGCTGCTTGATCTTGAGCGATTGCGTCATGAACTGGGATCGAGTGAACGTAGCGAAGACGCGCGGCTACACGAACAGATTGAGGATATTCTTCGTTGCGGAGACGCTCTGTGACGTCGCACCACCATCCAATGTGCGACGTCGCCATACTTGGCGGCGGTGTCATCGGGCTGAGCATCGCATACGAATTGTCGCTGCGTGGGCATCAGGTTCACGTCATCGATCGGGAGGCGATTGATCTAACCGCCGACGAGAATCAAACTCTTTTTCCGCGACGAACTTCCTCGTGGGCTGCTGCAGGAATTCTTCCGGCCGCCAGCTTAGAAGCCGTGACGGATCCGATGGATCGTCTCCGTGGTTTGAGCCATCAGCTTTATCCTCGGTTCTGCCGACGCGTTGAAGAAGAAAGTCGAATCGATACGCACTTCGAACGCTCGGGCGGCATGTACCTGTCCAGCACGGCCGGTGAGACAGCATCGATGGTTGGGATGGTCGCCTACTGGCGTGACCTAGAGATTGAGTGCGAAGAGATTTCCAGCCAAGACTTGTGCGTGCGAGAATCCCGGCTTTCGTCTTGGGTCGAACGTCATGAATTAGCCCGGGCGTGGTTTGTACCTGACGAGTATCAGATCCATCCTCCCTCGCTTCTGCGTGCGCTCGGCGTTGCCTGCGCCGGACGCGGCGTCAACTTGGTTGGGAACACCGTCGTTGTTGACATCGACGAATGCGGGACGAGCATCGCCGTTGAATGCGAAGGCGAGGTGCAAGACTTGCAAGCCGACCGAGTGGTCGTCTGCGGGGGAGTCGGAATCGGGAAAATGAGCGATCGTCTCGCATTGAATCAAAGCGTTGTACCGGTCCGCGGCCAAATGCTGTTGCTTCGGCAAGCCGACCATGGTTTGCGAAGC
>JBCCOI010000244.1:0-10239 GCA_039025515.1 Planctomycetota bacterium | reverse complement strand
TGCCGGAAATGACTCAGCGGGAGCCCCCTGGATTGCCCAGTTGCCCGGAAGTACGACCAGTCCTTCGGGCGTTGCTATCAAAGCAGAGGCTGCAATCGCACTACTGGAGGCTCTCCACGAGCTACCGGAGACCCAAGCCGAGGCGATTCGACTGCGGTACATGGAGGGATTACCGCTGGCGGATATCGTGGAACGGATGGGAAAGACTGACACCGCCGTTGCGGGGTTGCTAAAACGGGGGCTGAAAAAGCTGAGAACGACCGTCGACCCCAAGAACAATCCGTATCTTTGATGCGCCCAATTGGGCCAATCGTCTTGCCTTGCCTACATGTCGACGCCTCCAGAGCCATCACCGCAAGACGCCGACGAACCGATCGATGAGGCATTCGCCGCTTATCTGCGGTCGTTGGATGCCGGCGAGACGGACTCGCGAGAGCAGTTTTTGGCCCAATTCCCAGAGATGGCGGATGAACTCCGCAGCCTAATGGACGCGGCGGACGCCATTGACCAATTCACGGGGATGGCGAAGACGCAGTCTCTGCCGGGGCTTTCCGTTCAGGCGAGCGACGAAACGCTTCACGCCAAGGCCCCCGATCCCGGCGAGTCCGGCGCGGACCCTGCGGCAACACTACCGGAAGCGAACCGTCCGGCGGGTGACCCCGGTCCACGCTTACCCTTTGACCTCGGCGAGTACGAACTCCAAGAGATCATCGGTCGCGGCGGGATGGGCGTCGTCTATCGAGCCTCGCAGCGAATGCTAAACCGCATCGTTGCGGTCAAGATGATTCGGGGCGGCATGTTGGCTTGTGAAAGCGACGTCCGCCGGTTTTATACTGAGGCCCAGGCGGCGGCGGGTCTACATCATCCAGGGATCGTGCCCGTCTACCAGTTCGGCCATCGCGCGGGACACCACTTCTTTTCGATGGCGTTGATCGAAGGCACGGACTTGCAGCGCCGGATCAACGAAGACGAGATCCCGGTCGAACGTGCGGCCCGCTACGTCCGCGATGTGGCCCGCGCGATCGAGCATGCACACCAGAATCAGGTCCTGCACCGCGACCTGAAACCTGCCAACATTCTTATTGACGAGAAAGATCGCATTCACATCACCGACTTCGGTCTGGCCAAAAACCTGAGCACGGATAGCAGCGTGACGGGCAGCGGCGCCGCGGTCGGCACGCCCAATTACATGGCACCCGAACAAGCGGGCGGACACAGTGACCGAGCCACTCGGCAAAGTGACGTTTACGCCCTCGGCGCGATTCTATTTGCGTGCGTGACGGGTCGACCACCGATCGTCGGTGAGTCGGTCGTTGATACGTTGATCCACGTGATTCATGATCCGCCTCCCGCGATGCGTGAGTTCCGCTCCGGCGTGCCGGCGGATTTGGAAACAGTCGTGGCGAAGTGTTTGGAAAAGCAACCGAAGAAGCGATACCAAAGTGCCGGCGAACTCGCCGATGACTTGGATGCGTTTCTCGAAGGCCGGCCCATTCTCGCGCGTCCTCGTGGCAGAGTCATCAAGACTTGGCATTGGGTCTGCGGCGTTCCTTTGATCGGCGCTTTGGTCGGCAGAAAGGTCGTCAGGGCGACGCCGGGACATCGTCGTTTCCAGGCAGCGATACTCTTGCTGTTTGCGAGCAGTCCGTTTTTCATTGCGGGTGGATCGCTGCTCTATCATCGTTACAGCGAAGCGATGCCCGAACGTCTCGTCATCGCCGGTGGTCTGCCCGAAGGTGTCTACACTGATTTGTCGCAATCGATCGCGGATCGACTCGTTAAACTCAACGGAGCCGACGTTACGGTGATCGAGACGGGCGGATCAGTTGATAACAAGGCTCGCTTGATTAACCGCGACGTTCAACTCGCCCCGATGCAAGCATCCGCGATTCGTGGTGATCAACTTTGTGTTGTTGCGCCGCTTTTCTATGAGTTCGCGCATCTGATGGTCCGCGAAAGTATTCTCGAAGGTGTTGACCCGATCGACGAACTCTCGGTGCTCTCCGGTCGGCCCATAGCTGTCGGGCCGACCAGCAGCGGTTCCCGTCGAACTGCCGAAATGATTCTCGACACTCTCGAGCTCTCCGATGAGGTCAGTCCGCGGACGAGCATTTCATGGAGCGATTTGAATGAACCGGACGCGCCGGACGTCGCCATCATCTGCGTCGGCCAAGGCAGTGCCTTGGTGAGACGGCTGATGCAGCAACAGTGGAGGCTGCTTTCGATTCCGCAGAGTATCACGATTTCTTTGCAACACCCAACGCTTCGTCCCGTCACGATTGCGCCGAGCTATTATCCCGGGCATTCGATCCCGAAATCCGGATTAGCAAGTGTCGGGACGACCGCGTTTCTCGCCGCGAGGCGTGATGCGCCGAGCGAACTGGTGAAGGCGACCTTGGAGGCACTCTACGAACCGCCGGCAGCCTTTTCTGGCATGCTGCCGCGTGAACGTGCGGCCGAGTGGCAAGGGTTGGACTTTCATCCCGAGGCACGCCGATACTTCTCCGCCCAAGTCGATCTTGAGTAGGTCCATTCAGACCGGATCGACATAATCCTTTCAAGCGGAAAAACGCGCAGGCTCGGTGCGGGTTGGGATCGCGTGTTGCGTTGATGCAACACCCATTCGGTGCTCCGGTGATTCCGAAACCTAAGATCTTCTGGACACCTCGTTTCCACCCGGTTCACCTTGCAGCTTCTTGAATCCGTTCAGTTTTTTGCGACTCGTTTATTTGCGGGTCTCGCCCGACAAGGCCACGGTTTGGGGCACTGGCTCGGATTCAGCAACCTCCTTTCAACATGCCCCCGCCCGCACCTTCGCCCAACGAATCGCCAAATGCGGAGATGCTGCGCCCATCGGGTTCGCCAGCGCTAGCCCACTCGCGGTCTTTGCGCAGCAAGATGGTGCTTTCGCTCGCGGTGCTGCTGGTCATTGTTGTCGGGATCGATGAGTTTGTTCGGCTGCGTGTGATCGCACCGGAATTTCGCACGCTGGAGCGTCTTTCGGCACAGAAAGACGTCAACAGAGTGATGCTTGCGATTGAAACGGAACTGGAGTTCATGTCACACGCTGCGGCGCACGACATGGTTCAATTCCGATCGAGGCATCGAAAAACACTTGACGACACAGAATGGGCTTCCGAGCCGCTCACGGTGATCAATGAGCTCTGTTACCAAGGAGAACGGGTCGACTGGTCTGCCTTGTTGCAGCAAGACTCGACTTGGATTTGGCCCACCGATGGCGCCGAGAAAACACCGCATATCGACTGCGAGGCGATGCGGTTGCCATGGTGCGATTCCAACACAACGACGCCTTCACCTGATGGTGCAACATTTGGATTGGTCGCCGATCATCAGGGTCAACTACATCTTTTTGCCGCAACTCCCGCTCATCGGGCAAACGACTCTACCGTGCGAGCTTACTACGTCGTTGGACGCTATTTCGATGAAGGGTTTATTCAAGACCTGCAGCGGCGTACCAATGTGACCTTCGACTTGTTGCCGCCTTCAGCCCCGACGCAAATTGATTCGTCCAACGAACCCAAATTGGTTGGCGATGACCTTGGTTCCGTTGGCGCTCCGCTGGCCGATCCGAATGGAAAGACGGTCGCGTCGATCAGCGTGCGTTTACCCTTTGAGATCACCAAACGCAGCGACGGCGTGACAGCGATCGCCCGCTACTTTTCACTTTGCGGAATCCTGGTCGCCATTTTGATGATGTTGCTGTTCCTGCAACGGACCGTGATCGGACGCCTTGAAATCATCCGGAACCACACCGAGAGGATTGCAGCCTCCGGCATACTCAACGAATCCGGAGACTCGGCGATCTTTGCGGAAACGGATCCCGATGAAATCGGACAACTTGCAAACTCGTTCGACCGAATGCGAATGCGTTTGGGCAAGGCTCAGCGGAGACTGGTCGATTCGTCTCACTCGGCGGGCATGAGTTTGGTTGCCGACACGGTGATTCACAATGTCGGGAACGTTCTCACCAACATCAACAGCCTGATCGAAACGGCAACCGGACGAGTGGATCGCCTGCGCGTTGAACCACTTGAACGATTGGCCGCTCAATTGCAAGAAGCAAAGAAGTGCGATGAAGAGTTTGCAAAGCAGACGCCGCTCTACCTGAGGAGACTCAGCGAGACCCTTTCTGAAGACCAGCGTGACCTGAGCGAGTTGCTTCACTTGCTCGATGACAACATCCGTCACATTCACCAAGTCATTCGTGACCAAGGTGAACATGCACGCATGCCGATTCGCTGGGTCAAGGTCTCGGTGAAATCCGTTATCGAAGATGCACTCCGTTGCTGTGAAGCCACGCTCGATCCGGATCGCTTCTCGATTGAAATTTGCGGGAGCGACTCGACGGTGGTTTCGACAGACCGATCGCTCTTGCTCCAAGTGCTTATCAACCTGATCGGAAACGCAGGACATGCGACGACGGAGTCTGAAGTCACCAGCCCCGTGATCCGCATCGTCATCACTGAACTCAATGGTTTGGCGGTCATCCGAGTCGTCGACAACGGATGCGGCATGTCAGCGGAAACGCTCGAACGAGTTTTCGAGGCGCGTTACACGACGCGAAGTCTCGGTAACGGGTTAGGACTTCACTTCTGCGCGATCGCGGTAAAAAGGCTGGGCGGATCCATTCATGCGGCCAGCCCTGGCGAAGGTCAAGGAGCAACATTCACGGTCAAGCTGCCACTCGAGCCGCCCGTTTCGTCCGACGACGGCACTCTCAACGACGACGAAGAAGGTGCCGATCCGGGATCGCGTCTCGTCGCGGGAGAGGAATGCTGATGACGAATCCCGAAATCACTCGGCGCATTCTGATCATCGATGATCTTGCAGAAATCCACGAAACGTTCAGACGAGTATTTGCCAGTCGTGATCGCAATGAGTCCGACCTCGACGATTTCGAAGCCAAATTCCTCGCCGACACCCGCCAAGAACAGTCGCCACGTAGGTCGTTGTCCGGGATGCCGACATTTGCCTTGCATCACGCAATCAGCGGTGAGCAGGGAATCGCTGCTGCGCAAGAAGCGGTCAAAGAGGGGCAGCCGTTCTCGGTCGCCTTCGTCGACATGCGTATGCCGAACGGTGTGGACGGCGTTGAGACCATCGAGACTCTTTGGAGAGTCGACCCATCACTTCAGGTCGTCATCTGCACGGCTTTCAGTGATCGAACATGGGACGAGATTCTCGGCTCGCTGGGCTACAGCGATCGACTGCTTTTGCTGCGCAAACCGTTCGATTCGGACGAAGCGAGACAGCTCGCGCTCTCGCTGAGCGAGAAGTACCACATGACGTTGCGACAACACACAAAGCTTCGCATCTACCGCCAGGAAGTTCAGCGGCGTCGCGAAGCCGAAGCGGCGCTCCGTGAGATGGCACATCGTGATGCCCTCACCGGTCTCCCAAACCGTCCGTTCTTGTTGGAGAAGCTGGGAGGAATGCTCGCCGCCCAAGGTCCGCTTCGAGAAGGAAGCGACGCGATCCTCTTTCTCGATCTCGATAACTTCAAGATTATCAACGACAGCTTGGGTCACGATGCCGGGGACGAGTTGCTCAATCAGGTCGCGGCGAGGTTGCAAGAGTGTGTCCGAGACCGTGAGGCTCATGGAGACAACCGGCCCACCGCGATTCGTCAGGATCTTCCTCGACGAAAAGACGAAACGATTCGATTAGGCGGAGACGAGTTCGTCGTCGTGCTCGAACAACTGGACCGACAGGACGATGCACTTGTGGTCGCTCGAAGAATCGTTCGTCGACTGGGCGAGCCTTTCGAGATCGGCGACCGAATGGTCACCGTCGGAACGAGTGTCGGTGTGGCGTTCTTAAATGAGTCAATCAGCGACGCCCATGACGTACTTCGCAACGCCGATACCGCGATGTACCAAGCCAAGAACTCGGGCAAAGGACAGATCGCGGTCTTCGATCAAACGATGCGTGATGCCGTCGTCGCAAGACACAACTTAGAGGCTCAACTGCGTCTCGCTTTGAAGCGAGAGCAGTTCGAGTTGCGGTATCAGCCGATTATTGAGCTCAGCACGGGCGCGATACGCGGTGTCGAAGCCTTCTCGCGTTGGCGTGGCGAAGACGGAAAGTACGTTCCACCCAGCGAGTTCGTTCCTGTCGCAGAAGAGATCGGCTTGATCAGTCAGTTCGGCGAGTGGGTGTTGGAACGCTCGATGAGTGAAATGAGTCACTTGATTCGTTCCGTCACTGGCGAAGACGCATCCGACATCTACCTCGCAGTCAACGTGTCGAGGCGACAGCTCGGCGACCCATTCTTTAACGATCGCTTGCAAGAAATTATCGAACGCACCGGCTTTCACTCGCCACTTAAACTGGAGATGAGCGAAGACGGCGAAGTGCGACACAGCGAACAATCGCTGCAGACGATGCTGGACCTGTATCAACGAGGAGTCGGTATTCACATCGATGACTTTGGAAAGGGAAGCTCGTCGCTGATGTGCTTCCACGACTACCCGATTGAAACGGTCAAGATCGATCGAACATTCACCGCGTCGATCGCTGTCGACAATGGGCATGCCATTATCACGCAAGCCATCGTTCAATTGGCGCACCATCTGATGGCGAAGATCGTGTGTCAGGGATTGGAATCACCGAAGCAACTTTCGCTGCTGCGGCAGTGGGGATGTGACCTTGGGCAAGGCTATTTCTTCGCACCACCGCTCGATCTCGGTGAACTGGAGAGGCTACTTCGGAATCCCGCGACCAGCCCCGGAATCAAGCTGCTTCGCGAATCCAAACCGCTACCCATCGTCCATCCGGACTTTCCCGCCGGCGGATTGGGCCTCACCAACGCATGACTTGCCCTTTGTTTGGTCCACCCGCCGTCTATACTACCGGCGGACCGACGCATTGGATGTTCATCCCCTCTGGTGCTTCGCTTGTCCGTTTGGCGAATTCTCGAATGAGAACCATCCACCGCTCCATCGCGTATCGTGCTCACGACGGCAACGCGGATCGCTAGCAATTCCCACCTAAACCACCCCGTCAGGAAAAACTTCTGATGAAACGCCTCGCGCTCATTGTCGTTTGTTGCATCACCATTTCCGCTTTGATTCCACGAAACGTGGATGCGGAACCCACCCTGGGTATCGGTTCCAAGGCCCCTGCCTTAGACATCGAGCACTACTTCGAGGAGGACGATCCGCGAATCACAAAGTTCGAATCGGGTTCTGTTTACGTGGTCGAGTTTTGGGCGACCTGGTGTGGACCCTGCATCGCCAGCATGCCCCATCTCGCCGATCTTCAAAACAAATATCGAGAATCGGGCGTTCGAATTGTTAGCATCTCCGACGAAACTGTTGACGAAGTCGAAGCAACGCTCAAGAAGCCCTACCCCGGAAAGGGTTTTTCGTTCGCCGAAGTCACATCGCCTTACGTGCTGACGACGGATCCCGATCGATCGGTTTACCTCGACTACATGGTTGCTGCGGAGCAGAACGGCATTCCGACGTCGTTCCTAGTCGGCAAAACCGGCTTGGTGGAATGGATCGGGCACCCGATGGATTTGGATGAACCTCTTGAACTCGTCGTGATGGATTCATGGGATCGCGAGGCCTTCAAGGCCGAAATGGAGGAGCAGCAAAAGTTCCAGAGCACGTTGCAAGAATTCGCACAGCTTGCGGGAACGGGCAAGTACGACGAAGCGGCAAAGATCCTGGAAGAGCAGCTCGCAACATCGAAGAGTGAAGACCTCAAGAATCGGTGGACCATGATCCGCTACCAATTCAACTTGATGAGTGGACGAGCCGGCGAAGAGGATTTTCAGTACTACCGTCAGCAACTCGCTGAACAAAAGGGAGTCCCCCGGGCCATTCATCAAATGGCGATGATGCTCTACTCGATGCACCAGGGAGGCGGCAAGATTGGCCCCCTGCAAGCGGAAGTGATCAAGGCGCTCAGCGACGAAGTCGCGGTGATCGAAGAAGAGGCCGGTAAAGCGGCGTTGTACGAAGCGATTGCAAGACTCCACACCGTGAGCGATGACCTTGAGAAAGCCATCGCCGCACAGGAAAAGTCCGTCGCCGCTTCCAAGGACTTGCCCGGCTCCGAAAAGAAGCGCTTGGCGCTGTTCCTGGATGATCTGAAGAGCCAAGCCGAGAAGGCGGACAAGAAGTGAGTTCGCTGGGGCGATAGCGATCTTTTAAAACGCCAAGAATTGCACACCAGGCAACAAGACGTTGGCCAACGAACTTCGAAACCCACCAGCCGAGCATGACGATGCCAACCCGACGTCGTCAGGGATCGTGGCGTGGATGCAGCTGATCCGGTTGCCGAATGTCTTTACCGTGTTGGCCGACGTTTCGGCAGCATTCCTGCTGATTGCGGGTGCTGTTTCACCGGTGAATCGTTTTGCCTTGGTGTTGACTGCCGGCGTTTGCCTCTATTGGTCAGGCATGATCCTCAACGACGTTTTTGATGTTGAGAAGGATCGACAGGAACGTTCATCACGGCCCATTGCGAGCGGGGCGATTTGCATCAAACGAGCACGAGTCTTTGGCTGGTTGTTGATGCTCATCGGAGTTGCCTCGGGCGCGGCAAGCGGGTTCCTTCCCAATGCATCGGGAACGGTCACTTTTGTTCCGGCGGCGACCTCCGTCGCGTTGGCCGCGATGATCGTTGCATACAATGGCCCCCTCAAGTCGACGCCCCTCGCACCGGCGGCGATGGGCGGATGTCGTGCGTTGAGTTTTCTGCTGGGCGCGTCACCCGTTCTCTCGGTTGCCATCGGTGAGCCATTCGTACCGCGTTACATCGTCGGAATCTCCTTCGCGATGGGCGTTTACGTGATGGGTGTAACGCTGATCGCGCGAGATGAAGCGACCGGCAACCGAAAGATCAACCTTCGCACCGGGTTTGTTGTTCTGCTGGTTGGCGCCCTGCTGCTAGCCTTTGCGCCTGGGCTCGCAAGACCACAAGACCGTGCGACATGGGCCATTCAGCCCGGTGGCCAGTTCGTTTTTCTGATCTGGTTGATCATTCTGCCCGTGGCGGTCAGGGCATTTCGATTGCAGTTCGAACCCGAACCGCAAGCCATCGGCCACGCGGTCCGCGCGGGCGTGTTAACCATCATTCCCCTATCTGCAGCATTTGCATTCTTGGGAGCAGGACAGAATGCCGGGCTGGCCGTCTTTGCTCTCCTCGTTCCAACGATCTTTCTGGCATTACGATTGCGAGTCACCTGATCAATGGTGCCTGGTTTTCATTGCAGCGGCCTCAATGATCACTCGGTAACCACAGTGGTCGAACGCCTCGCGGAAATGGGCTTTGGTGCGATCGCACTCCGACCCAGACGCGGAGGCTGGGACCATGGCTCCGAGTGGTTCGAGCAGTATTCAGCGATGGTCGTCTCGGCCCTTAAGAAGTTCGATTTCAGACTCATCATTGATCTCGACTCGCGTTTTTATGATTCACCGGATCAGGTGGAGCCTCTTTCGCTTTCGAGTTCGGATGCGAGTGAGCGAAAATCCGCGAGCGAAAGCGTCCGTGCGTGGATCGACCGCGTCACGGAGATGAGACCTCAAGTGATTAGCCTTTCTGCTGGTCGATTTGACGGAGCGGTGAACTCGACATCAGAAGAGGAATCGGTTCTGGAACGCTTGGCTGAGACCATAGGACCACTTAGCAAACTCGCTTGCGAACGAGAGATTCGGTTGGCGCTGCGTCCGGTTTCGGGACATGCGATCGAAACGGTCGCGCACTTCGAACGGTTTGAACATTGGCTCGGCACCGAGGCAAAACTGTGGCTTGCGGCGGACGTCGGAGAGATGTTGCTAGCGGGCGAGTTTCCGATCGGTGCCAGGTTGGCCCGTCTGCAGCATCGACTCGCTTGTGTCTATCTTTGTGAACCCGACTTGGAACGCGGGTGTGATCAGCGCTTCGGATACGGCGACATCGATCTCAGCCGCGTTTGGGAAGTCATGACGGAAAGCGGATACCGGGGGCCGGCAATCTTTCGAGCCTGCGGACACGATCATCTCGGATTCGAGATCGCGCACGAGGCGATTTCGTTGACCAACGCTAGCGAGCGTTAGCCGATGACCGAATGGAGTCCCGGCTAACGAGATCGTCCAGCTTAGGGCGGTACTGTCTTACTGCGTTTTTCACGGTTGGAGAGCAACAGGGTGTTCTGTGCGATCGCCAGTAGGCCCACCTCGGTTCGAACTCGAGCCAAGCCGCGACCATTCTGCCAGCTCTGATTGC
>JBCCOI010000243.1:0-10250 GCA_039025515.1 Planctomycetota bacterium | reverse complement strand
GTGATGTACCAAATCTCGCCGCCGGCCTTCAGCGAAAGCATCTCGCCCAGATCGTATCGCAGCCCGTAATAGAACTCGAACACACCCGCAACCTGTTCGTCGCTTCGACGTGGGTTCAAGATAGTCACTCCGGAGTTCTGCAGCCGCACCTCCGTGTCGACAAAGTTGAGGTAGACACCACCGCGGACTCGGAAGTCCGAGTAGGCGTGTTTGGCGATCGGGTAAAGCAAGTCTAATCCGGCTTGGACTCCGAGGTAACTGTTCTCCGTCTGGCTGTTCAGCGATGCCGTCGTGATAGCCGTCTGCGAGTTGAAACCATACTCTTCTTCGATGCGGATGAACTTTGCACCGAAGAGGAGACGCACGACATCCCAACCGACGATCGTCTTGTTGACCTCGGCACTCCAATACTCGCTGTTGTAGAACTGGTCGTGAAGAATCGCGTTGTTGAATGGGTCGAGGAATGTCCCGTCAAAGTCATTTGCGGGCAGGACAACCGGGTTGTCCCCGTCAAAGAGAATCGAATCGAGTCCACCTGCTGTGTCGGCCACCGTAAGCCGTCGATCGAATTCGAAGGGTCCAACCCAAGTGAACTCGTAACCATTCACACAGTTTGGCAGTGCCCCGAGCGTGATTCGCGGTGCCCACTCGAACTGGAACTCGTCCAGCGATCGGTTGCGCGAGAGGCTGAAACCGTCGTCGCCTTGCCGCTGAAGGAACAAGCCTTCCACCTTCACGTATTGGTACGGGTCGCATGGAATTCCGCAGACATTGCTGCCACCCTGGGGACCGCATGTGTTGCATCCACCCGTGCCGTAACTGGGTGTGGAGCAACTGCTGCAGTATCCGACGGGACTGATGGCCGACTGGTTAACAGCCTGCGACAGTTGCCCCGGTGCGAACGTCGCATTCGAGATGCCCCTCGGGGAAGCAAGATCCGCTTCGGTTTCCACCGATGACGCAGGAACGATCCGAGTTCCGGGAGCCAAGAAGCTTTGGGGCCCTGATGTGAGCCTGCTTTGACCGGCGGCCTGGCCACCATGGAGACAGGTCATCGCGGCCGCCATGGCAATCGCAACGGCGTAGGACGCTGACCGCCTGGTGGCGGAAGGTTTCAGTCGGATGTTCATCATGAACCTCGCTAAACAAATCGATGCGGAACGTGATGCCGCGGTTGATCGTGAGTGGGTGGAATGGGGGTGCTATCGAACTTGCAGTTGGTCTTTGACGGGAACCAAGCAACTCTTCCTCACCATGCGAAGAATCTGGACGGCCGTCCGTTCATCATCACACTGTCCGGTGACCAGCAGTTGACCGCTTTCGCGAGAAACAACGACGCTCGCCCTTGGAAACGCCTTGCCGATCGAGTCATTCAAAAGTGCGGTGTGAGCCGCAATGCGATCACCGGTAGCGTCGATCGCGTCGGCAACTTCGATTTCAAAGGTCTGGACGCGTGTCGGTTCGCCGGGCGCCACATCAGCCCAAACGGTTAACTGAGTCCGGCCCAGACCGGTCCCGATCAACTTGAGTTGATTGGCGCCCGCCGCGAAGGCCTGACAAATGTCCTTGTTGGCGATGCTTACTCGTCGCAGTCGCCCTCCGATGGTCATCGACTTCACTTGCGCCCTTTCCATGTTGAGGACGACAGCTTCGCGACGCCCCGACGGGTCAGTGTTTTGCCCGAGTCCGTCACTGTTGACGTGGTTGGCTGCGGCCATCTCGGTCATCGAACGTGACAAGTCGCTTGGCCCACGTCGTTCGACCGAAGCAAGTTTCGCCTCCGTCGGGTTTCTTTCGTCAGATTTCGCTGCCGATGGACGATTGGCACCAAGCGACTCATCAACCGAGCGTGCAGCGTTTGGAGCTGCACCGATGGATGCGACATCGGCTGATGTGAAACCGCCGGATGGGACGCTGCTTGTCGGCGGACCGACCTCCTGACCCTCAGGCACGACGGGCTGTGGTAAAGACGGCAAGACCTCGAAAGTTGCTCGTTTGGAGTCGACCGGCTTCGCTACAACCTCGGGACCGGCCAACATCGGTGCGGCATCGACAATTCCGCCTTCTCGGACCGCTGTCGGAATACCCGATGCGACCGGAGCGACGACCACCGGTGCTCTGTCCCAGTTCTCAGCATCTTGCTGAACGAGCGAAGGAGGTGTGGGCAAGTCGACCGGAAGTCCCTTCGGTGCCACGTGGATCTTGCCGGGATCATTCAAGGATTGAACCAACGAGTCATCCCAAGGCAGGCTTCGCTCGGGAACATCCGCCGTCTCGGGTGCAGCCTTTACGACGGAATGCTCAACGGCGTCTCGTTTGAACGGATCCTCAACCACTCCGCTGATGGCGGGGGCAGGTCCTGCAACGCCACGTTCGTCTTCGAGAGTAAACATGATGGGTGGCGATTCGACCGAGACCGCCTTCTCCCTGGCGGCGGTTACCGGTTTCGGAGAATCGTCTTTCGCGACCAAGTCGTTCGGCTGCGGATTCGCGACAACGGCCGATGAGACAGCAGGCTTCTCCGGCTTCGAGTTCGCTGGCCTCGAGTTCTGCGGCGTTTGCCCCGCAACGACTCCATCGTCCGTCGGTGGCGCGAGCTTTTCTTCGTCGCCGCTTGCCAGCTCTTGTTTGGCCGGGACCGCGGGGATTGGGTCAAACTGAGGAGGCTCGACGACCGCGATGGAAGCCTTGGCCCCAGAGTCGATCGCCTCGTCGGAGAAACTAAACGTTGGCTTGGAAGGCACGAGTTCGACGACATTCTCATCGTCCGCAATCAGCACGGATTCGTCGAATTTTTGCGCCGGAGGTGTTTGGGGAATCCGGTCCCTCGAGACCTTACTGAAGTCGACCAAGGGCGCCAGTTGTACCGGCGATTCGGCCGAGATTAGTGGAGAGGGCTTTGGTTCGACGGACTTGGCTTTTGCTTGCTCGTTCCTCTCAGCCTGCTTTAGCCGCACAACGGCCTTCTTCGACTGCTCGATGGAGTTTCCCTTCTGTGCCAACGGAACTTCGGCTGAAGGCTTGCCGGAATTGGTGATGGACGGCTCCCCGATCTCATCTTGTGAGGGCTCGATGACGGGCGAAGATTCGACTAGATCGGCGGCTGACAGCCCTTTCGTCGAAGCAAGGTTTTGAGGCTGATCCGACGATGGTGCTTGGGCGGGCAAGCTAAGGTTTATCTCCGGGCTGGCGGGCGGGGGCGAAGACGTATCGGAGAGAGACCACTCGATTGGCTCGGACTGGCGAATGGGAGCCGCTACCACTCGCTGATCCGTCACGGGAAGAATCTGTAACGGCTCGCGTCGAGCCTGATTCATGTGTCTCGGAATCGGTGATGCGGGTACCGCCACAATCGGCTCGAGCTGACGCCGAAAGTGTGGATTGGTCTGCATCCTGGGAGTATTCGCCGGAGCGCGGTTCATCGTCGATTGCATGGTGCGTCTCGGTTGAGACGAGACCTGCTGCCCGAAATTCCTGCCTTGGATGTGTGGATGGCTGATCGGCAGCGGGGTTAGCTGCGCGGAGTTTCGGTAGGTGCTCTGTGACCGCGAAACGAACGGGTTTTGCTGAACCGTCCCCGACGAAGCTTTCGCCGTTGGCTGGTACGAATTGGCATGGGTTGCTTGTTGGCCGTAGCTGAGCCCACAAGGCGTCGCGGATCCAGCCAGGATCGCCATCATCAGCGCCGCGCGACGTGCCAGTCGGGTGGTGCGTTGACGAGTTGATCGTTGCCGATTCGCGTGGAAATGACGCATGCCGCGGTCCTGATCCCAGTGGATTCGATCTGGTTGACCCGAAGGTTTTCCAGCCGGATATGCCCCCCTCGGCATACCGTTGGCGGACGCGGTCCGGTGCGCACCGCCGTCCGTCCGTTTACGTATCGGATTCACGTTGGTGTGACATTAACGATTCTCGGGGCTCGCCGACCTGTGCGGACACAAACGCTTGTGCCGGACATGCTGAGCGGGTCACACCGACGGCCAAAATGGTTAGGATTGACCAGATGTGTCACGAAGGATCGCCATGCTCGACCACGGTTTTGATCATTCGATCCGTTATGCCGAGGTACCCCGCCGGTGAGTGGGAACGAAGGAATGAAACTTTTTCCGGAGATCTTCTGCAAGCGAATTTTTCTCGGCTGGGATCGCCCGTTGCTTCCCGCCGTCATCGATTCCTTCCTGGATTCCGTCGGCGTCTCGCAAGACGAAAGCTCTTCCCGCGATCACGCAGCGAATCCAAGCCCCAAACCGGCTGGGAAGGCCGACGCCCGAGATTCGCAACAGCTCGACCTGAGCGATTGGATTTTCGCGCTCCCCACACTTTGGTCGGTACGCCGTTTTGAATCGCTTTTGGAACAACGATGCGATGCGAGGGGCATTCACTGCAACACTCCACGGTTGATCACGGCGGGGGAGCTCCCCGAACTGCTTTATCGGCCACGGAAGACGCTGGCCATCGAGTTCGAACAGACGCTGGCTTGGTCGGCGGTGTTGCGTTCGCTGCCCCGCGACCAACTGGCACCGCTGATGCCAAATGCACCGGAAGAAGACGCGACGGCGGCGTGGCTGGAGCTTGCCTCCACACTTCGACGCCTTTCGACCGATTTGGCGTCCCACGGGAAAAGCTTCATTGATGTCCTGGCGATCGCGGAAACACCGCAAGAGCAACGGCGTTGGAATTTGCTCGGCCGATTGCACACGATTTATTTGAAGCGGCTGGAGGAAGCGGGACGAAGCGACGTGCACGACCAGCGACGCCGAGCGGCTGCACGCGAAGCGATTCACAGTCATCTGCGGATCGCGTTGGTCGGCACGAGTGATCTCAACGAGTCGGTTGCGAGTGTCTTAACGGAGGTCGACCAGCAGATCGTTTCGTTCGTTGCCGCTCCCGAGAGTGAAGCCGGTCGCTTCGATTGGCTGGGGCGATTTCGTACCGAGTCGTTTCTCGATTTTGAACTCGCAATTAAAGACGAACACCTGGTCGCCGCCGATGACATCGCGGATCAGGGCGCTTGTGTGGAAAATGCTGTGTCCACTTGGGTGGAAACACATAAACCCCGAAAAGTGACCGTCGGAATCACGGACCCCTCCCAACTCGTACCGGTGGAAATGTCGTTATCGCGTCTTGGCCTCAAACCATTTCGACAGGTCGGCTGGACGATCGAGCAAACTTCCGTCGGGAAGTTGCTCGCGATGACGCATGAATTTGTTAAACGCCAGACTTGGCGATCCTTCGCAGCGTTGGTTCGCCATCCAGACGTGCTGGAGCTGTTGGTTGCCTCCGACCACATGACCTCGACCGCGAATGACATCGATAAACCGATTTGTCTGCTCGACCAATTGATCGCAAATCACTTCCCCGTTCACCTGTCTGAGCCATTGCCGGCAGAGGCCCAAGATAAGTATCCGGAGGCGATTCAGTACGCCAAGAAACTCCAGCGATTCTTGGCCGACTTTGTGACCGGCGACGCATCGGACCCGTCTCGTCGCTCTCTTTCACTATTCAGCAAAGCACTCCTGAAGTGGTTGGACACGGTCTATCGAACGCGACTGAATGATTCGAACAGCCGCAGCAAGACAAAGCTTGCTTACGAAAAATCGCGTGAGCTACTTAAGCGGTTTTCCTCGCTCACGCCCAACCTTGATCTTTCTGTCACTGCCGATGCCGCCCTCGAAACTCTGATCAACCGAATCGCTGAGTTACGCGTTGTACTGGAGCAAGACACGGAAGCGACTCGCGTTCACGGTTGGCTCGATCTCGCGCTCGATGACTCGCCCGCCGTCCTTGTTGTTGGGATGAACCATCCCTTCGTCCCCGCTTCGATCACGAACGACCCGTTCCTTCCGGGCGAGATGCGAACACGGCTTCGCGTTGCCGACAATGAACGACGTTACGCACGTGATCTCTACGCGATGCATTTGTTGATTGCCTCACGTACGAATTGCAAATTCATCGTCGGAAAGAAGTCCGCCGATGGAACGCCCACTCCGCCCAGCCGTTTGCTTTCGGCGATGCCGCTGGCTGATTTGCCACGTCGCATTCGCGCGCTTCAGTCACCCGGCGGCAACAACAAACCTCTCGAAAAGCCTGCCGCAAGCGTCTACAGAACCGAGATCGCGATCCCTTCGTTCGATCTCACCGAAGACTGCCCCGTCAAAGCGATGAGCGTCACGGCCTTCAAGTCGTATCTGGAATGCCCTTACCGTTTCTATCTTCGTCACGTCCTCAAGCTGAGGCCGATCGATGATGCGTCACGCGAACTCGCGGCCAACCAGTTCGGAGACCTTGTCCATGGTGCGCTGGAAGCCTTCGGACTTTCCAAGGACAAAGAGGCGACATCGGAAGAAGACATTTTTGAATCACTCCGCCATCACTTGAACGAATACGCCTCCCATCACTTCGGTCTCAATTGCGAACGGAGCGTGATCCTTCAAGTCCGTCAGGCCGAACAACGATTGCGAGCTGCCGCGACCGAGCAAGCCAAACGTATCAACGGCGGATGGACGATCCATGCCGTCGAAGCCTCAGTAGCTCCGGATCAGTCGACGGGCATTACGGTTGATGGCCGGCGAATGCCGTTGGCCGGACGCTTCGATCGCATCGACTATCACGCAGATACCGGAACGTGGGCGATTCTCGACTACAAAACGCATGGACATCCTCCCGAAAAGAAGCATCTGCGTTTGAATTCACTCTCGGGTAAAGAGGAGTGGATCGATCTGCAGCTTCCTCTATACCGTCTCATGATCCCCGACCTGAATATCCAAGTTGATGATCCCGCCAACGTTCAACTCGGATACTTCAATGTCGCCGAGAAACCGGCCGAGACTCGCATCAATCTCGCCCAGTTCTCCGAACCGCTGCTCGCGGACGCGGAAGCTCTAATCGAAGACTGTGTCAGGCGGATCTTTGCAGGGGATTTTCATCCTTCACCCGAAGGCGTGACCTTCGATGACTATGGCATGATTTTGCAAACCGGAATCGCAAGCCGCATGCTCGCTGACTTTGCGGTGATCGAACAGGACGAGGAGGCGGTGCTCGCATGACGCCATCCGAACTACTTGACGACACGACAACCAACTCACCAGATGATTTGTTTCGCGACGGACATCTTCCGCCGATGCTGGTACGGGCGTCGGCCGGTACAGGGAAAACGTATCGCCTGACGGGCAGGCTCCTCACGATCCTCTTTCAGGGTGCATCCCCCGAGACGATCCTGGCGACCACCTTTACTCGTAAAGCGGCGGGCGAAATCCTCGACCGCATTCTCATTGTTCTTGCGAAAGCCTCCGACGTCGACGGCGATGAAGCCCTCGAAGAACTCCGTGAACAGGTCGGCATTCCGGCATTAACTCGTCACGCCTGTTTGCAACTGCTGCAAAAGCTGATCGCCAACGTGCACCGCATTCGGATCTGCACGCTCGACAGTCTGTTTACGCAACTCGCAAAGTCGTTTCCATTCGAGTTACAGCTGCCGGCGCGATGGCGCTTGACCGATGAAATCGAAGAAGGCTGGCTCGGAGCACGCGGCGTCGATGCGGTCATCGGAAGCCTCGAGGCGTCTGAGCTTTCCAGCTTGCTCGCGATGTTGAGCAAAGGCGAAACCAAAAGATCCATTTCACGAGAACTCCTGCGAATCGTCACGGGTGCCTATGCAACGGCACGGCGCAGCGGTGTCACGGCATGGGATGCGATCGAGGTTCCGACGGCACCCGAATCAGATGTGCTCACCGGTGCCGCTGGCGATCTTCGAGGCGTGGATGTCTCGCAAAAGTCCGTGCGCAAGAAGCTTGATCATCTGGCCGATCACCTCGAGGCCCGGGATTTCGCCCCCCTCGTTAGCGACCGACTGCTGCTCAACTTTGCGTCTGCCCGGCAGCGCGGCGATCTTGTCAAATTCGGGCGCGCGTCGATTCCCGACGAGCTCGGATCCTCACTCGGTGCCCTCTACGCAGCCGTTCGATCACAGACGCTCTCGTTGATGCGTGTCCAGAACCAAGCGACTGGCGAGATACTCGCGCTATTCGATCGACAAATGCGAGAAATGAAACAGGCGCTTCGCACACTCAGCTTCGACGACATTTCGGTTCGGTTGGCCGACCTGTTTTCGCAACTGGAACCGAGTACCTTAATCAACCGAATGGACTCGGACATCCACCACGTTTTGCTTGATGAGTTCCAGGATACATCGCCGACCCAGTGGCAAGTCCTCCGTCCGTTGGCGTTACAAGCCGCAAATCGGGAGGATGTGAGCGAAGAAGAACGCGGCCCGGGCCGGTCCTTCTTCTGCGTCGGCGACACGAAACAGGCGATCTACGGATGGCGCGGCGGCGTTGCGGAGATCTTCGACACCGTGGGCGAAGAGATTCCGCATGTACACACGGTTCAGCAAGACGAAAGCTACCGCAGCAGTCCACTCGTCCTGGATACCGTGAACCGAGTCTTCTCTCGCTTGGACCGTCACCAGGGGCTGGTGGAGTTCGCAGACGGCGAAGACTTTGACCGCCGCTCGTATGAGGCGAAGGCCGCAAAACGTTTTGCGGCGTCGTTCCCCGAGCACCGATCGATGAAACCGGACTTGCCGGGCTACGTCCGCATGGAAACATGCCGCAAACCGGTCGCGGGAGAGACAGAAGTAGAAAAGTCGCTCTCTTGTTTCCGACTGGCTGCCCAGCGCGTCGCGGAACTTCATCGAGCCGACCCAGACAAAGAAATCGGAGTGCTGACGCGGACGAACAAAGGCGTTGCGAATCTAATTTTCTTACTCGAACAGGCCGGCCTGGATGTCAGCCAAGAAGGCGGCAATCCGCTCGTCGATTCGGCCGCCGTCGATCTCGTCCTCTCGGCACTCATGATGGCGGAGCACCCTACCGACGGGCGTTGGAAATTTCATCTCAGCCAGTCGCCACTCGGCAGTCAAACCGATGTGACTGGGGCGAACATTCGGCTGCGAGTTTGCGACGACGGGATTGCCGAAACGGTTCAGTGGTTATCTTCCAAGCTTCTTCCAGTTTGCGATCATCGTGACCAATACCGACTTCGTCAACTGACGCAATTGGCGATCGCCTACGAATCGAATGCGACCAACCGGCTATCAGACTTTGTCCAGATGGTTCGCCAGAAACGTGTCGAACGACCACAGGCCGCGCCAATTCGCGTGATGACCGTTCACCAATCCAAGGGGCTCGAGTTCGACGCCGTCTTCCTACCCGAACTGGATGGCAAGTTGAGCGGAATGCCGTCGCTGTGCGTCAGTCAAACGCCACAACTGACGAAGCCCCCCGTCGCCATGAGTCGATACCTCACCGGGCAAGCTTGGCATTTCCTTGATCCCGACTGGCGAAGAGCCTTTGGCAAGTCCGCTGCAACCGCGATGACGGAATCTCTTTGCTTGCTCTATGTCGCGATGACCCGCGCGAAGCAAGCAATCTATATGGTCGTTCAGCCGTGCAAGCCAGACGACAAACGCGCCTCCGCGGTAATCCACGCGGCGCTCGGCTGCGATTCTCAGATCGAAAACGCCGAGTCTCTTCTCTACGAGAATGGAAAGGAAGACTGGTACGCATGATGTCAAACCATCGTCGCATCCTCCACGCGGCCGACATTCACTTGGACAGTCCGCTTCAAAAACTCGATCGCTATGACGGAGCACCCGCGGAGCGGATCCGAAAGGCCTCGCGACATGCACTCGAACGACTCGTTGATTTGGGCATCGAGCAAGGTGTCGACTTGGTCGTGATTGCCGGCGATCTCTACGACGGCGATTGGCCGGACCAGAACACCGGCCTCGCTTTCGTGAAACAAGCGACACGATTAATCAACGCCGAAATCCCACTATTGGTCATACGAGGAAACCATGATGCCGCAAACCAAATGACTCGCTCGCTTCCGCTACCAAAGAATCCCGACGGCAGTGAGATCTTTCTCTCCGCGCGGGATCCTGAAACGCGGTTATTCGAGAACGTCGGACTGGTAGTACACGGCCAGTCTTTTCGCACTCGTGCCGAAACCAAGAATTTGGCGGCTCACTACCCCGAACCACGGCGCGATCTCTTTAATCTTGGACTCCTGCATACCGGATTGGAAGGGCAAACGTCTCACGCCCATTACGCTCCCTGCTCTCCCGTCCAACTCACCGACAAAGGCTATGACTACTGGGCGCTCGGGCACATTCACACCCGCAACAACCACGCCATCGAAGGCGGACCGCCGATCGTTTTTAGCGGAAACATCCAGGGCCGACACATCGG
>JBCCOI010000242.1:0-10251 GCA_039025515.1 Planctomycetota bacterium | reverse complement strand
TGCAGGACGCTCGTTCAGCCAGGTACAAGCATTTTCACTCCTTTTGGACTGGTCCTTCGGACCGGAAGGGTCGTGCCATGTTATTCCGATCTCAAAATCCCCTTCGAAAGCTAATCGCCGTTGCGGTCGCCCTGGCGATCCCGTTTTCGACGACCGGGTGCAGTTCTTCGGAGTCGCCGTCGTCATCAGAAACTTCGACCTCGTCGGGTGATGAAGGTCTATCCGGCGGCGGGCAGACGAAATCGGACGTGGGTGAGTCCTCGGGTGATGCGATCAGCGGTGGAATGCAACTACCCGACGACGCTGTTCCGTCGGGCGAGGAATCCAACAGCGATTCCGGCGGACCGGCAATGCCTGGCGAAGGCGGTATGGAGATGCCGGATGCTCCCGGTTCCGACCTAGGCTCAGCATCATCAGCGGGTCCAAGCGAATCATCCGCAAGTGTACGCACCGTCTCTTCGGAGACACGATTGGTTGCGAGGCTTGCTGCCTGGGACGAAATCCAGGCGACCGCTACGTCGACGGGCAAAGTGACCGTCGTCGACCTTTGGTCGCTTGCTTGCGAGCCCTGTCTGAAGGAGTTCCCCGGTTTGGTCAAACTCGATCAAATGCTTGGCAGTGAGGTGACTTGCATCGGTGTCTCTACCGATTTCGACGGACGAAAATCAAAACCGGCTGAAACCTACCAACCCCGAGTGGACGCTTTCCTTCGATCGACGGGCGCCACCTTCGATAACTTCATTTGCCAGACGCCCAACAACGATGTGTACGACGAGCTAGGTTTGCTCTCGATTCCTGCTGTCTTGATTTTCGACGCGAATGGAAAGCTCGTTCGCCAATTCGTCGACGGCGGAGAAACGAAGGGCTTCGGCTACGAAAGGGACATTTTTCCCTTCGTCGAATCCATTCTCTCCGATGCGCGTTCCGGTTGATTGGACAAATTGATTGGACAAACGGTCCTCCATTGATGGTTCGACGCCGCTTGTCATTCGGCAGCCCGCAGCTTTCAATGCGTCTTCACACCTCTCTCCTCAATCTCGACCAACGCATGGATAAGAAGCAGAAGAAACGCCTCGATGTCATCAACAAAAAGCTCACCAGTCTTCGACAACAACTGGCGGGTTCTCGCGAGCAAGCTGACGATTTGGATGAGCTCAAGTCCCTTGAGGATACCGTCACGAAGCTGGAAGCTGAGGCGGCCGAGATCAAGGCGTCGAAATAACTTTGCAATTGCGCAATAACTTTCGCCGCGATTAATCCAGCGTTTTGCGGTCGGCCAAGTGATAGCGTTGCCCCTCACGTAAGACGATTGGGTCCGGTGCGTCACCCTTTGGCACGCCGCGGTAGTCAAAAAACGAAATCGCGTTTCGCCCCAGAACCTCGGCAACTTCACCGTGTACAACGATCGCGGTTGCTTCGTCGATGCCGATCCCAAGCATTTGCGGGTACCGCATCATCAACTGCTTGAAAGGATACGTTCGCTCACGTTGCCGAAAGTGCGCGTCGATGATGACACCTTGCAGAAAAGCAAACGCGGTTTCGTATCCTTCGTAGCGGATCGGGTCATTGTCGCGCGGGTCACCCCGAACCATGTAGTCGCCTGCGACTTGAGCCCCCGCCGAAGTTCCCGCGATGACGCCGTTCCTGTCGAGAACTCCGAAGAGCGCTTGATGGAATTGTGTGTTCTGATAAGCATCCATCAAACGTAACGTTCTGCCGCCGCCAAAGAACACCGCGTCTGCTTCCTTAATTGCGTTGATGAGTTCATTGTCACCGTTCGCCCGATCGGGGTTGATCGTATGGATGACTTTGATGGTTTTGCATCCGCGTTCTCGAAGCTGCCTGGCGCCGAAGGAATCCTCAACGGTTTCATCGGTACGCAATCCTGCGGTGGGAACGCAAACAAACTTTGCGTTGGTCCCACCAGCTTCCTTGATGAGACGTTCCCACATCGGGTCGGTCGATCCGCCTCCCCCGATCAAGATCAGCGTTCCACTCTTCAAACGCGTCGCCGGAGGATCGATAGGTGGGAACAATGGATCCCGTCGTTGCCTCGCTGATCGTCGCCATGACAGCAGATCGGTGGTGTAAGGCAGATAGTCGACCGGAGGCGCGAACGTTTGAACGCGGGAAGGCCAATCACCCTTTGCCGGAACGCACGCTGTGATCTCCGATTCGCCAAGCACGGCAACACGTCGCCCGCGATGAATCACGACGACTCCACCGGACGGAATTTTCCAACCCACGACATCGGGCAATGACGTTAGCGTCGCATTGAAATCTTCGACCTCAGCATCACCGGCTTCAATCATTGCGTCGGGAAACAGCCCCAAGCCTTTCATGACGGGACCCGCTTTCGATCGAACGAACTCACCGAGAGATTCTGCACCCTTTCCGGAACCTCCGACGGCTCCACCGGCGGACAAGATCTCACGGAGCGGCTGCGTGATTTCCGCAGCCTCCAGCGATCCGATTGAAACGTCATCCAGCCACACGCCCGTTGCCTGCTCCAGCATCTTTCTGTCCAGCGTCTTCATCTCGGCCAAGCTACCGGTATTAATCACTCGTGCCGACTCACCCAGCTCTCTCCATCGCCGGTGGAGGTCCGAATCGCCATCGCCTGTGATCAATACGAGTTGTGCGTCCGCATCGCCGGCGAGCAATTGAAACGTCTGCAGCGTCGAATTCGAAACCTTCGAACTGCCGGTCATCAACAACGAACCTTCGATCGGCCGAGGAGGAAGCCACGTCGAAGTTCCGACGTCAGACTGAGCCGAGGCCAGTGGTGCAAGAACCACCACCGATGCGACGACCAGCCACGCGGCCCGCGACGGGAGCGACGAACAAATCATAAAAACTCTCTCTTGAATAATTGTCTGGCAAAAAATGGAGCCACAGGACGCGGTGCATCTTCTGTACTCGGTAACCAAGCACAGTTCTCTATATCTGAGCTCTGTTCTCTGTAGCCGAGCTCTGTGAGCTCGTTCGTGTATTCTCTGCTCCTGTAGCCGAGCTCTGTGAACTCGGTGGGACCTCCGGCCTCACTCACAGAGGCTACAGCTTGCTTCCGGCCTCACCGGCCACAGTTTGTTTACGGCTTCGGGAAGGCGTCCTCCTGTGACTTCGCCCCATCGAAGGTCATCTTGACCCGAATTCCCCGTTTTTTCTATCTCCCATCAGTGGGCGATTCTTGGTTCCTGCTCGGCACGGGTGATGCTGCTTCGAAAATTCAACACGACCGCAGCGGCTTTCGGGCTTGTCTGGACGCTGGCGTTCACGCAGGTTCGCGCTCAGCCGCCATCGGCAGATGAAAACGTCGAACTCAACCTATCGGGAACCGTCAAGGTGACCGCACTTTTGGACTTGATGAGCCGCCAGCTAGGCGTCCGTTATCTCCACGGAACCGACATCGCACGGCGCGAAGTCACGGTCTACACGCCGGCAAAACTTCCCAAACGCGTCTTGCCGACGCTGCTGGGAAACCTTCTTCGCGAAGCGAATCTGGCGATCGTTGACACGGATGTCCCCGGCTGGAAACGCGTCGTCGACATCGGAGACATCGTCAGCTCGGCTCCCACCGGTGTTGCCGCCGAAGTCACCGAGCGTAACGGCCCGGCCGGAGCCGTCACCCAAGTGCTCAACGTCAAGTACATCAGTGTGACGACCGTATCGACGTCACTCAAACCTTTTCTTAGCAAGACCGGTTCGAACATTATTGCGATCCAGGACCAGAATCTCTTGATCGTCACCGGTTACGCCGCAGACGTCAAACTGGTCTCTGAACTGCTCCAACTGATCGACCGCCCCGAGGCCGATGGAGTCATCGAGTTCTATCAACCGCGAAGGCGGCCGCCGTCGGTCCTGATCGAACAGTACAACTCGATTCAGCTCGGCAACGATGCGAAACAACCCACGCAGTTATCGATGCCGCGATTGCTGGTCGACAAGTCGGGTCGACGAGTCGTCGTCGCCGGTATTCGCGACTTGGTCGAATCAACGATTTCCATTTTGAAGCGGTTGGATTCAGGCAACGAGTATCTGACTCGCGTGTACCGACTCGAATACTACAGCGCCGATCGACTCTCCGATCTGATCGAGGGCTTCGTCGCCGACCCTGAGGCGGAACGCGACGAGAAACCACCCGTCGAATTGACCGTCGACGAGGAAAGCAACCTCTTGGTCGTGCGAGCGGGATCGGAAGTTCACGAACAGATTGAAAGACTGCTCAAGGAACTTGACCAACCCGTTGATTCCGAAGCGAGTCCCATTCGCTTTTACAAACTAAAGAACGCAACCGCGATCGAAGTGCTTTACTCGCTGCTTGCGTTGCAAGAAGCTGCCGGCATCGGCGGGATCGGCGGTGGGCTTGCGGCGGGAAGCTTTGGCACGCTTGGAGGTGCAAACGTCGGTGGCGTCGTCCCGGCGGGCATGCAGGGAAACGGTTTTGGCGTCATCGGCAACATGCAGAACCAAGGAATGAATGCCGGCGGACTACAAGTCGGCGCGGCGGGTACACCGAACACGTTGACGGGAGGTTCGTTCGGTTTGCCGGGGCAAGGCTTGTCGAACAATCTTGCCTCCACGCGGAACCCAAATCAGAACGCCGCTTTGGGAGCACTCAACGGCGGGGGCGGGGTCGCGGGTGCGTTCGGCGCCGGGGGTTCGGTCGCAACGCTTCCCGGTGGCGCGCGTGTCTCGGCAGACGTCGCGACAAACAGTCTGATCGTTTTCGCACCGTCGAATGTGCAGAGTCTGTATGAGAAACTGATTCGATCCCTTGATCAACGTCGCCCGCAGGTCTTAGTTCAGGCGCACATCGTCGCCATCGATACCACCGACAACTTTTCGCTGGGTGTCGAGATCAGTGGTGGAGATCGAGAAGGGGCGAAGCGATTGTTCAAGTTCACATCGTTTGGATTGAGTGAAGTCGATCCCATCACCGGCGCGTTGACGATCGATCCCTCGCTCGGATTCAATGGAGTGCTTGTTGACCCGGAAGTCGCGGACGTGATCGTGCAGGCCTTGAGTCGACACACGCGTGGACGAGTACTTTCCTCGCCAAAGGTTCTGGTTAACGACAACCAGACCGGCGTACTGAACAGCATCTCCAGCATTCCCTTTCAAGCGTTCAGCCAAGGTGAGACGTCAACCTTCGCCGGCCTGGGCGGAAACCAAGAAGCTGGCACAAGCATTCAAGTCACACCACACATCAACGAAGACGACCACTTGCAGCTTGAGTTCGATGTCGAGTTCAGCACCTTCGTCGGTGCGGCGGCTGACAATTTGCCGCCGCCTCGGCAGATCGATCGGGTCGGGAGCGTCGTCACGATTCCCGATGGAAAGACGGTGGTCGTCGGAGGGTTGCAACGTTCGAGTGATTCGGAAGCCTTCACCGGTGTGCCTTTTTTGGAACGCATTCCTGTGCTGAGAGAACTCTCGAGTCTCCAATCAAACGAGCAGAGTACCACGTCGTTTTTTCTTTTCATCCAGCCCCGAATTCTACGAGACAGCGAGTTTCGTGATCTGCGTTTCCTTTCGGACCTTGAAAGACAAGACGCACAACTGTCGACGGACTACCCCACAAGTGGACCGATGTTGATTCAGTGCGAGACGCCACGTGTGCCAGGACTCACCTCACCGGGTCTGCCATCGCAAACGATGATGCACCGTGATGCTCCCGAGCTCGACTCGGTCATCTATGGCGAATACGATGGACCGGTGTTGATTCATCCGCAACCCGATTGACGTTCAGGTGGGCACCTCGATTGAGTGACGCTGCATCCGCTTCGATTCTCGCCGATGCGTTGGGCATGCCGCTCGCGGACGACCTCTCCAATCTAGAACCTTCGCCGATGTTCCTGCGGCGAATCAGCATCTCGCACGCCAGGGAACACCACGTGATGGGCTTCAGTGGTCCATCCGAACGAGATGTTTTGTTGGCGGTCGACAGCCTGGAGTCACACCAGCATCTCGACACCATCGCACGTGCGCTCTCGCAGTCCGAGCGAGGGACAGTCCGCGGCGTTCGCCTGAGACCGCTTCCGGCGACATCGATCGCGATCGAACGCGCGATCAACGCGGCGTACTCCGATCAGTCCAGTCAGGCCCAATCGGTGATCGATTCATTGGACCGAGACAGCTTGCTCAGCGAGCTACAAACCCTCGCGCCGCGCGAAGACCTTCTGGATACCGAAGGACGCGCGCCAATCATTCGCCTGGTGAACCACCTCCTCTTTGATGCCGTCAAAGCCGGGGCCTCCGATGTTCACATTCAACCTTACGAAGATCGATTGATTGTGAGGCAACGCATCGACGGAGTTCTGTTCGACAGTTTCGATATCCCCAAAGCGGTTCAAGAAGAGGTACTTTCGCGTGTGAAAGTACTTGGCAAGATGAACATTGCGGAGAAGCGGTTACCGCAGGACGGTCGCGCGACGGTTCAGTTGGGTGACCGCGTCGTAGACTTGCGAATCGCTTCGCTGCCGACCAGTCACAATGAGAGAATCGTGATTCGGTTACTCGACAAGAGCGCGCGACTTTACACGCTGGGTGAACTCGGAATGCCCATGGGTGACTTGGGACGTTTCCGCGATCTGATTTCTCGTGATCATGGATTGATTCTCGTAACCGGTCCGACGGGAAGCGGAAAGAGCACGACGCTTTACGGTGCACTCCAAGAAATTGATTCTCAGGAACTCAACGTGCTGACCCTCGAAGATCCGATCGAGTATCAGCTGGAAGGCATCAGCCAAACGCAGATCAACGAAAAGAAGGGGATGACGTTCGCATCGGGAATGCGGAGCGTCCTGCGCCAAGACCCGGACATCATCATGGTCGGCGAAATCCGAGACACGGAAACCGCGATGATGGCGATTCAGGCATCACTGACCGGGCACCTCGTCTTCAGTACATTGCACACAAACGATGCATCGAGTGCCGTTACTCGGTTGCTGGATCTCGGCATCGAACCTTATTTGGTAAGTAGTTCACTGGTCGCGTCGCTGGCGCAACGCTTGGTACGCAAGCTTTGCGATGAATGCAAACAGCCAAAGTCAGATGCCGTTTCTACGATTCCGCCGGTTCCGAACTCCTTGCTGGGTTCGCACGGTCTTGATGGTGCTTCGTTACCGGGGATTCACGAACCGGTGGGTTGCGCCGCTTGTCGAAACACTGGCTTTCGCGGTCGTGTCGGACTCTTTGAGTTACTCGTGCTCGATGACGAATGCCGCGACCTGGTTCAACAACGCGAGAACGCCGCCGCCATCCGAGATGCGGGCTTAAAATCGGGCATGCACCTGTTGGCGATGGATGGACTCTTGAAGGTTCATCAAGGCGTTACCACGTTGGACGAGGTCTTGAGAGTTACGACGCTGTAGTGCAAAGCGGCGTTTTCCATGAGCGAATGAAACCATGGCGGTGTTCTCCTATTCCGGGTCCGATTCTTCCAGCCGTGCGGTGCGTGGAACCATTACGGCGGATACCGCGCGACAGGCCCGAGATACATTGCGGGGTGAGGGCATTCGTGTTCGGAAGATTGCTCCCTGCAAAGACCGATCCTCATCCAAGCAGCGGTGGTCGGTTCGTTTTTCGCGGGCGACTTCTTGGGCATCCAGCATGTCGGAGTTGGCGATGCTGCTGGATGCGGGCATCCCGATGTTGGACGCACTCGACACCATTTCGGACCAAAGCCGCGGTCAAATGCGCGCAGCTTTACTGACGGTCAGGGATCGCGTCGCCTCCGGTGCGTCTTTCGCGCAGGCACTTCGCGCACGACCCGATCTGTTTGATGAAGCATCGATCGCGATGGTCGAAGTCGGCGAGAACGCGGGCAATCTGGAAAGCGTGCTCGGCGAGCTGTCTGACTTTAAACGACGGCAGTCGCAACTCAAAGATGCCGTCACGACCGCGCTGGTTTATCCGGTGTTCCTCGTCATCTTCGGCGCCGCAGCGGGGATTTTCTTGATGACCAGTGTGCTTCCTCCGCTCCTTGAAAACTTGGAAGAAACACTGGACCGATTGCCATGGCCGACTCGGGTCGCACAAGCGATCAGCACCGTCTTTGTGGATTATCGTTGGCCGCTGATTGTCGCCACGGTAGCCTCCTTGGTGATCGCAGTCGTTGCGATACGGTCGCGGCGCGGGCGGAGGATCTTTGACCGAGCAATTTTGCGTCTACCGATTCTCGGACCACTGTTCGTCAAGCAAGGAGTCTCGCGAATCGCGATGGTGATCGGGACACTCTCACGAAGCGGTGTCGAGCTTACGAGGGCGTTCGAACTCGCCGAACGTTCGACACGAAACACCCTCTTTCGAGAAGCCCTTCATCGATGTGGACAACGCATCTCAGCGGGCCAGGAGATTGCCGACGCCTTTGGCGAAAGTACCATCTTCCCACCCCTCGCTGTCCGAGTTTTTTCAGTGGGGCAGGAGTCCGGTAAGCTCGATAAAATGCTATTCCGTCTCGCCGAAGACTATGATGAACAGGTCCGAACCGCATCGGCCCGATTCACTTCGCTCATCGAACCGGTACTCATCCTTGTCTTAGCTCTGATGGTCGGATTTCTTCTCTTGGCCACGATTCTACCTATTCTTGAGGCTGGCAATGTCGTCTGACTCATCGTCGAATTTCACCCGCAGTCAAGCTCCAACGGTTCATCCCACCGAGCAAGCGTCCTCGCGACGTCGAAGGCGCGCGTTCGGCTTTTCACTCGTCGAGTTGATTGTCGTCATGGTTATCTTGGGCATGCTCGCCGGCTTGGTCGCCGTGCGGACGCGAGGCTACCTCGTGAACTCAAGAAAGAACGCGGTGAAGACCGAGTTGGCGCAGATTTTGAAAGCGCTCGAAACGTACCGCATCGATCAGTTTCGCTATCCAACCGAAGACGAAGGACTTGAGATCTTGACGGAAGCTACCGACACGTTTCCGGAAGGTTTCTTAACGAAAGTTCCGATCGATCCATGGAAGAACCCTTATCTCTATTTCTTGAGTGAGGACGGCGTGGAAGTGATCAGCTTGGGTGCGGACGGCCGAGAAGGCGGAGAAGGTGAAGACGCGGATCTCTCCAGCAGCATGTTGGAGTAACGGAAATGAGTTTCCGACGAGGCTTTTCGTTGATCGAACTCGTCATCGTTTTGGTGATTCTTGGAATCATCGCTGGATTCGCGACACAACGATTGCGTGGCGTGACGGCACGAAAGAGCCTGGCGGATGCGACGGATCGAATTCGAGCATTCGATACCGCACTGCGTCGTGAAGCGTTGGTCAATCGCAAACCGGTCGCCGCGAGAATCGACCGAGGATCATCGATGTTGATCGTCCGGTCATCGCCCACGCAGGAGTTCAGATTGCCGGGCCGTGTCACGATCCAGTCAATCGTGATGGGACGAGAGTTTGCCGGACCGCAAGATTCGCTGATGGCTCGCAGTGATGGTGCTTCGCAGAGCTATGCCATCGAGCTCCGTTGCGACGAATCAACTCGCTGGGTCATGGTCGCCGGGGGTAGTGGTCAGATGAAAGTATTTGCGGATCGACAAGCGGTAGCGATGCTGCTGGGAGGGTGAGAAATGGTCGATCAGGTTTGTCGCCGATCGGCTCCGTCCTCTTTTGCCTACAGTGATTTGCTGTCAAGTATTGAGTTGCGTTTCACGTCTTTGCGCACGGTTAAGTCGATACACTTGAACAAGTCCCGAAGGGACGATAGCGCACGAACGTGTTTGTCAACCCATCATCAACTGCTTTACCACTTTGTATTGAGCACCAAGAATCGAAAGCCCTATCTGCAACCCGAAACGCGAGAAAGTATGTTTGAGTATCTTGGCGGAACCGTGCGGGGCTCGACGGCGTTCCAATTCGGATCGGAGGCTGGATCGACCATGTACATCTGTTGGTCAGGCTAAAAAGCACCCATCGCATTTGTGACTCTATGCGAGAGCTGAAATCTAGATTCGCTCATTCGGTACATCGAAAATCAGGTCCAACACCATGCGACCGAGGGATACCAGGATGAGTATCTTCACCTGCTCAACTTGGCTGGAGTCGACTACGATGAACGCTATTTGTGGGATTAGCTGCTATCGTCCCTTCGGGACTACCTATCCCCCTAGTCACTGAACCGGTGGCCAAGGCCCTCGTCGTTATACACATTTGAATTGGCGATGTAATTAGCGATCGGATCGCGTAAGCTGTTTGTGATACGGATGTTACAAACTATTTTGCTTGCGATGGATTGTTGCGATGGTTAGCGATTGGGC
>JBCCOI010000241.1:0-10312 GCA_039025515.1 Planctomycetota bacterium | reverse complement strand
AGAGGCCGGCTACAGGATTCGGCTATCACCAACGATCGGCGGGACGCTCCAAAATCTCTCGCAGCAGGAACGCCTGCTGAATGCCGCCGGGCTGCCGCAGCATTTGCAAGAGTTGCTCGGCGGGAGTCCCGCTGCCTTGCAGGGCGACCGGCGGCTGAGGGGTACCGCTGGATTCCTTTTTCGCGGCGGACTTCTTGCTCGCCTCCAGCTTCTTTTTCGCCGCCTCCGCCTTGGCCTTCGCGGCAGCTAGCCGTTTTTGCTTCTCGGCCAGCGGATTGACGGGCTCCACGACTTCCGCGACCGGAATCGCTTCTTCCACCGGCTGGCGGACTTGCCGCTCACGTCGCGCATCGGTGTACTCCGATCGCGGACGACTTTGCTGCTTGGGCTTTTGACCTCCGGCAGCACCGCCCTGTTTTTGGGCTCGGCGCTCTGCCGCACGTTTGAGAAAGTCTTCTAAGTCGCCAGGCATGATCTAGAAACCGTTTGAGGCTCGCTACTACGTCTCACTCGCTGTTTCGATTCTGACCCGTTGTGGCAATTGACTTGCGCATTTCGGTATCAGCACTCACATTCTGTAGCTTGTAGTAGTCCAGAATATGAAGTTTTCCGGTTCGGAAAGCTTCACTCATGGCCTCCGGAACCGCAGCTTGTGCCATGACCAATGCCGCCCGTGACTGTTCAACTTTCGCTTCGTTCTCGCGTTCTTCAGCCGCCGCTTGCGCCCGCTTTCCTTCCGCTCTCGCTCGTGCGACTTGGGTATCGGCTTCGGCCTGATCCGCCATCAGCCTCGCACCAATATTTGCCCCGACATCGATATCGGCAATGTCGATCGAGACGATCTCGAATGCTGTTTGTGAGTCGAGCCGCTTCGCCAAAACTGCCTTACTGATGACGTCGGGATTTTCGAGAACAACGGCATGGTTCTCGGCACTACCAATCGCACTGACGATACCTTCGCCGACTCGCGCGATGATCGTCTCTTCGGTCGCCCCACCGATCAATTGTTGGAGGTTCGCACGAACCGTTACCCGGGCGCGAACTTTGAGCTGAATCCCGTCTTTTGCCACCGCATCGAGCGACGGCTTGGCGGCCCCACGGGGCGGACAATCAATCACTTTGGGATAAACACTGGTTTTGACTGACTCCAAAACGTCTCGTCCGGCCAAATCGATCGCCGCTGCCTCGCGAAACGTAAGCGAAACCGTCTTCGCCTTTTTGGCCGCGATTACGGCTCGTACGATCTGCTGCACGTTTCCACCGGCGAGATAGTGAGCCTCCAATGCCTCGCTCGTCATCGCAGGATCATCCAGCCCGGCCTGAACGGCCATGATTTTGCTGCGAACGATCGAGCGGGCGTTGACTTTTCGAAACGTCATTCCGATCAGATCACCAAAGCCCACGCCGGCGCCCGTCAGCCAGGACTGAACCCAAATCCCAAAGTAGCTGGCGATGACAAAGAACACGACCAGCAGAATTGCGATCGCGATCAATGCTCCCACCAAAGCAGGAACCGTCAAATTCTGGTTGTCGAACGCGAGCAATCCAAGGTTTTGACTTGCCGTCAATAAATCCAAAGACGATCCGGGAAACATTGTGGAGCCATCCTGTTGGTGCGAATCGGGATCAGTCGAGAAACCGTAATTTCCTGCCCGCTTCGCCGGGTGTCAACTCCGGTAAAGAACGGGCGACCGGGATCGTCAACTCGGAGGTCCATCGTGAGGAATTGTTTCATCCGAAATCGGCTCGTCATCCATGCCGAAGTCGAGCGATTCCAACGAAGCTTCGATGTTCTCGGTTTGTCGATGAACGGCGGTCTCGGCTGGCCGAAGATCCGATTCGGTTGCAAGTCGAACCTTGAGTTTCCCGGCGACCGCGCTGACGACAACGACGTTTGAACCTGCATCGATCGGAGACCCATCCGATACGGCGTCCAAACGATTTCCATCAATGGTCACCAAACCGGCGGGCAAGAGGTTGGTCTTGGCGATTCCCATTTTCCCGACCAAGTCCTTGCGTTTCTCGCCCGAACGAATCGTGCTCTCGGGTAGCTCGTCGACTTGGCCCGGACGACGATTCAAGATGATCCGTCCGATGGGACTGTACGGCCAATACTGAACCATGAAGTAGAGAATCATGGGCGTGCAAGCGGCGACGGCTGAGATCATCAGCCCGCCGGCGACCATGCTGTGCGAAAACGCAACCGCGATGGCCGCCACTCCGCAAAGCACTGCGGCAATGCCCACGGTTCCCGCGCTGGGCACCAAGAACTCACCGATCAATAAGACGATAAATAGCAGCAGCAGTCCCAGCGAATACAAAATCGTCATCATCAACCTTCCACGACGACTCGCGAACCTTGCACATCCACCACAGTCACGGTTGCCCCCTTCTCGATCATTGATCCGTCGCTGACGACCTGAATCACTTCATCGCCGAAGCGCGCTTTGCCGCTGGGACGAAGTGGCGTTGTTGCCGTTCCTTGTTGATTCAGCAAAGCGGTAAAGTCGGCAAGTTTCTCGGCTTGATCGATTGCGACCGCGTCGGGCGTCTCCATGATGAGATGCCGGAACAAGGGCAGGTGCGGGAAGAACTTTCGCATCACGAAAAATCCGCCGAATAAGCCCAGCAAACTGATCAGGGCTCCCCAGATACCGCGAGTGATCACGGTTAGTTGGTAGGAGTTCTGCGGCAGCACGAACGTCTGACTCATCAAGACGATGGAGGCGATCGTCATCAGTAACCCACCGATACCGAAGATCCCAAAACCGGGTATCACGAAGAGCTCCAAACAAATACAGCCCAATCCGAGCACCAGCAAAATGAGTTCGAGCCACTCGGCAGTGCCGGCGAGATAGTTCATCCAGAAGAACAATCCGAAGCAGACGAGCGCCAAGAACCCCGGAGCTCCCAACCCGGGCGCGTTCATTTCCGCCGAAAGCCCGATGAAACCGACCATAAGCACGAACATCATCAGCCCTTGGCTGCGTCCGAGCTTTTCAACGAATCTGACAAGGCCGCGATCCGACACGGGCTCGGGAACGCCCGGAAGACCTACGCTGCGAGCAAGCTCTTCGATCGATTCACCCGTGCCTTCCGCCAACCCAAACTGAATGGCCTGTGCGGCGTCGATTCCTTCGGCCAACTCAAGCCGATCACCTCGTTCCCAACGATCGCGTTCCAGCTCAACGTCTTCGGCTCCTTCGAGCAATTCGTCTTCGGTCGCGAACTTGATCTGACCGGTGGTCTTGTTGGTGAATTTGTAGATCTCCAATTCGCTACAAAGCAGCCCGCGAATCAAACCGATCGGACGTCTCGTCTCACGAGAGATCGATTCAATCAACTCGGCGTGGTTGTCGAGATCCTGAAGCGTGATCGCATCCGCCCCGAGTCCGCCGAGCCTGGCGTCGGGGTGCAACCACAAAGGCTTGCACGCGAGCGCCAGAAACAAGCTGTCGCCCCGAGCCTGTTCGCTGACAAAGCCGGCAGCCGTCCGCAGCGGCGGATCCGGGATTGCAAACGCGCTCGCGAGTGTCGCGCTCTGGTCGATGTCTCCGCCGATGGAGTTGATCGAGATTAACCAAGTGTTTACGTCCTCGTCATCGAGTGACGCATTCAAGTTGCTCTGCCATCGCCGCACCCGGCTTCGAGAGATCGATCCATTGATCTCCAAAAGCACGCCCTTCGCTTCGCCTGAAATGCCGGACGAGTTGACCGGCACGACTTCCGACAGATCCAACACCTCGGCGGCATTCTCGACCGTTTCAACGATCCGCGCTGCGATCCGCGCCGAACGGAGTTGCTCAGCCGTAAAACGGCCCGCGACGCCAGCGGCGCTCCAGCTGCTTTCCTCTAAGATCTCACCGGTTTCACGAAGTTTCACAAGATTCTCGCCGGAAGCGAAACGCTTTCCGCCACCAACCAAACTCACGTTCACCAGCTCGACCGACGGATCGACGAGGGCTTCGACAAGCGGATCTGGGAACAACCCACGCCGAGAAGCAATGGACTGATAACTGAGCAAAATCGTTTCATCGGCCGAAGGATCGCCGGCAGAAGCATCGGCAAGCATTCCATTCGGAGAAAGTAACAGGACATCGGATGCGAGTACGGGAAGCACGGAGTGACCGCGGACTTCCGTTTCAATCAGCGATGCAAAACGCAGTTCTCGAAACCTCTCCCCCGTCATGGCCCGAGCCACTTTCAAGGCGTCTTCAAAGGCTGTTGCTTCGCCCGCTGCTGAATCGGCGGAATACCGCATGACGACGGTCGTCCGATCCTCGCCGGAGATCGACTCCGCCAACTCATCCAATTGATCCAGCAAACGCGTGGACGACTGAGTGGTGAGCGGAACCGGGACGTCGATGTAGTAGCCCCGCTTCGCCTCCGCATTCGCAGAGCCAGAGAGTCCGACAACGAAAGCGTAGGCCAGTCCGACGAGGAAACAGCGATGGCTCAGGCAAGAGACTGCTCCTGCACGCGTCCGACGCCGAGTTGTACTGAGCAAACTCAATCTGAATCGATAGCCCACCGCAAGCTTCTCCGAGGAAAAATTCTGGTCTGTCCCCTGGATTATAGGACAGCATCCATCCTCAGCGGGAACGCGCTCTGAGCCGATGGGCGATAGCAGCGGTTCCGTGCGAACAACCGCGGCTATCGCCGTTCGGCTAAAGCCTAGCTGGACAACACAACGTCGGACCCAAATTTAATCCGACGGGTGACTTATGAAGTTTCGCTATTGCTTCACGCATATTGGTTTTTCACAACCCGACGCGTCAGCGAGGCACGAATCAACATCGATTTTGACTCGCCCATGCGTCGGGTTGTGAAGAATGCGGGACTTTTCGCAGCCTTCGGAGGATGCCAGGATTTGCGTCCTCCGATACGCCAACACGGACGATCTACCCGGCAACTCTGAGTGGCGGGCGTTTGCCTTCGGAGAGCATCGCGCGCAGTCGTTCGAACTCGTCGTTGTCGCTGAAGTGCAGTGTGATTTTGCCGCGCCCACGGGCGCTACTTTTGATCTCGACCTTCGTTCCGAAAACCATGCGCATTTCTTGTTCCATGGCTTCGATCTGCGGGGACACTTGGCGACGACGTTGACGCGTTGCATTGATGACGCGGCGTCCTGTCTCAGCATCTTCCTCAGCCTTCAACATTTCGGCGACCAACTGCTCGGTTGCACGAACGCTGATTCGTTCTTCCATGATTCGGCGAGCCGTCGCGACTTGGACCGGTTCATCACCGATCGGCAATAGAGCCCGCGCGTGTCCGGCTGTGATCTTTCCGGCTTGCAGGAGGTCAAGCACGCTTTCCGGCAACTCCAGCAAACGCATCAGGTTTGCGATGGTGCTGCGATCGATGCTCAATCTTCTCGCCAGGTCATCTTGTTTGCATTTGTGTTCTTCGATGTACCGCTTAAAGGAAAGCGCTTTTTCGATCGGGTTGAGATCCTTTCGTTGCAAGTTCTCGATGATCGCCAGTTCGGCAACCAACCGATCGTCGGCTTCACGAACTTCCGCTCGGATCGTATCGAGTCCTGCGTGGATCGTCGCACGCAAACGTCGCTCACCGCTGATCAGCTGATAGCGTCCGCCCACCACTCGGACCAAAATTGGCTGGAGTTGTTGGTGGCTTTTGATGCTCTCTGCGAGCGAAGCGATCTCGTCGGTATTGAATTCACGTCTTGGCTGGAAGGGATTCGCTTCCACTTCGTCGACGCGAAGCGTGAGCGATTGAATTCCCTCACGTCCGTTGGGCGTTTCCGATTCGCCGGGCGGCATCAGATCCTCGTCCAACGGTGTCCCCAGCAAGGCAGCAAGTCCCTTGCCCAATCGTCGATCCTTTGTTCCGGCCGTTGAATTAGTCACGCTGCAGCACCTCCATGCACAACTGCGTATAAGCGAACGCCCCTCGAGAACGCGGCGCGTACTGAAACACACTTTGGCCGTGACTGGGTGCTTCGCTCAATGCGACGTCCCGCGGCACGACCGATTCGAACACGATATCGCCGAAAAACTCTCGGACTTCCAGATCAACTTCGCGCGTAAGTTCCAAAGTTGGATCATACATCGTCAAAAGAATGCCGCCGAACGTCAGTCGTCCGTCGGTGGCGACGATCACTTTCTTGATCGTTTTGATCAGTTGGGTGAGCCCCTCCATCGCGAAGTACTCGCACTGGATGGGCATCAAGACTTCGGTACTGGCCGCCAGAGCTGACTGCGTTAGCTCTCCGACACTGGGCGGACAGTCGATCAGCACAAACTCGTAATCTTCGAAGACACAATCGAGATGTCGGCGGACCCGATGTGTCTGCTGGTCATCCGATGAAGCGAGTTGATCGACGTCTTGAAAGGTGCGACTGCCAGGCAACAAAGACAGAGAAGCGTGCTTGGTATCGACGATTGATTCCGAGATCGAATCATCTCGTACCAATGCATGCCGGACGGCAGGTTCCTGGCCGAGCGAGCTGGTCGCGTTGCACTGGGGATCCATGTCGACGAGTAGGCAACGGTGATCGGCAACCGAAAGCGCCGCGGCCAAGTTGACCGCGGTCGTTGTCTTGCCGACTCCGCCCTTTTGATTCACCACGCAGAGAATCCGTCCCACTGAATTGTTTCCCGCAGTTCCGCTGTAGCAGACTGTTCGTTTCGCGGGAAACTAGGCAAAGTGAAGACGGAATGACAAGATCGGTTTCACAAGAAACTGGTCTTGACACGGGTAGCGGACAATCGATCCGTGGGCGATGCCGCATTTTCGTCGCCTTGGGGCTCCTCGATGACGGCCTACGGTTGAATCACGCGAGGGGATGTAGGCTGCATCGAGTGAGCTTTGCGAGCGAAAATGCGGCAAGCGGTTTAACAGTGCGCACTGCCGCATTTTCGTCGCCTGGGGGCTCCTCGATGACGGCCTACGATCTCGTTAGAAACGGCCCATTATTAACAGGCGTGTTTTTCAAAGTCGCCCATCGGCTCCGCACGATCGAAACGTGTCAAAATCGATCGGACGGAGCCGATCGGCGACAATCATTGATCGCCCGTTCCTTAGTACCGGTAATGATCCGGCTTGTAGGGACCCTCGACGGGAACGCCGAGATAGTCCGCCTGCTCTTGAGACAACGTCGTGAGCTCGGCACCCAACTGTCCGAGGTGCAATCGAGCAACCTCTTCGTCGAGCTGCTTTGGCAGCATGTAAACCTGAACCTGGTAAGTGTCGTTCTCGCGGTTTTGCCAAAGCTCCATCTGGGCGAGAACCTGGTTCGTGAACGATGTGCTCATCACAAAGCTGGGGTGTCCAGTCGCGCAACCGAGATTCACCAGTCTCCCCTTGGCCAGAATGATCACGCTTCGTCCGGTGTCGCTGAACGTGTAGCGATCAACCGCACCGATGTCGGCGGGTTTGATCTCGTCCTTCTTCGCACGGCCTTGCTCGACTTCGTTCTCCAGCCAAGCAACATCGATTTCGGTGTCGAAGTGACCGATGTTGCAGCAGATCGAATCTTCGGGCATCTGCTTCATATGCTCGCCCGAGATAATGTCTTTATTGCCCGTCGTCGTCACGTAGAGCCGGCCTTCTTTGCACGCCTTCTCCATCGTGGTGACTTCAAAGCCTTCCATCGCAGCCTGCAGTGCGTTGATCGGGTCGATCTCGGTGACGATGACGCGGCTGCCGTAACGCTGCAGGCTGTGTGCGCAGCCCTTGCCAACGTCTCCGTAACCGCAAACGACCGCGACTTTGCCGGCCAGCATGACGTCGGTCGCCCGTTTGACGCCGTCTGCAAGTGATTCGCGGCATCCGTAAAGATTGTCAAACTTGCTCTTGGTCGCGCTATCATTGACGTTGATCGCGGGCACCTTCAGCTTGCCGGAGCGATTGAGCACTTCGAGTCGATGAATCCCGGCCGTCGTTTCTTCGCTGACGCCGTAGATATAGCTCAGAAGCTCGGGGAAGCGGTCGTGGACCATCGCGGTCAGATCGCCGCCGTCGTCCAGGATCATGTTCAGCTTCTCACCGGATGGGAACGTCAGCGTTTGTTCGATGCACCAATCGAACTCCTCGTCCGTCATGCCTTTCCAGGCGTAAACCGGGATGCCCGCCGCCGCGATCGCGGCCGCCGCGTGATCCTGGGTGCTAAAGATATTGCAGCTGCTCCATGTGACCTCGGCTCCCAATTCAACCAGGGTCTCGATCAGCACTGCGGTCTGAATCGTCATATGGAGACAGCCGGCGATCCGCGCCCCCGCCAACGGCTTTGCCTTTCCGTATTTCTCGCGCAGGGCCATCAACCCCGGCATCTCGTTTTCGGCCAAACGAATTTCTTTGCGGCCGTACTCAGCCAGATTGATATCCTTGACTTTGTACGGCAATGGTCGTGCATCAACTTGCGACACGAATCGACTCCTGGAAGTGTAAAAGTGGACAGATGCCATCATTAAAAAATGGCGTTCAAATACAGGGGCACGAACCGACCACAGGGACTCCCGCTGGCACGCGTTCCCCGAACGCGTAGGACTCAGCAGTCTAGCGGGGCAACGACGAATTGGAAGGTCGTCAAATCGGAAGAAACGACCATGGAGACATTGTCGCCTCGCGCGATTGCCTGGGGCTAGCGTGGCAACCACGTCGAGCGTGCCACTTGGGGCTTCATCAAGACGCGCCCCTCGCATCGCATTTCTTCCTCGGCCGCACTCAGCCTCACGTAGACATGCAGACTCCGTCCCGTCGGCTTGCGGTCCTGCCAGCGAATTGGAATGTGCAGTCCACTCACCGGAGACGACTTGACGAACGAACGAACCTGCTCTGGAGAAAAATCCCAACGACCCACTCGCGGGTCGTCCGAGTCATCCAGCGGATCAATCAGAACGACGCTCAGATTTGCGTCGACGTCAAAATTCTCGAGCGCGATTAGCCTTCCGCTCTCGTCCGTCGCGGTCACGACCAATCCCAAACCATCGGCGTCACCATCCTCGGATTCGTCGGTGCCACTCAGACTCTCGTTCAGTTCGATTCGAGTCGGAACGGCAGGCTCGAGCTCAACCGACAACGTACTCGCGTCATCTGGGGTTCCGATCTCGAGGGGATCGAACTGCAACGTTCGACCGCCTTCCAACTCGATTTTTCCCGGTATCCCATTCGGATCGTCCGCCGGCGGCTTGGGTTCGCCCGGGCGAATGTTTTCGTCCAAGAGAGGATTTCCACGAATTGGCTCACCGCTGCCAGGAGGAATGCTCTCCGGTCGCAGCCTCGGAGGTGGCAGCGGCATGGAAGGTCCGGCTCCTGTGCCGTCCTCGGGATCAGCCGACGACGAGTCCGGTATGGAACCTGGCAGATCTGGCATCCCCATCCCGGCGTCACTGTTGCTCGGATCGGGCTGAGGCGTCGGAATCTCCCTCGGCATGCCCAAGCCAGACTCAGGTACAGTCGATCGAGGCTGCGAAGGCTCACGCGGATCGGGGTCTACGAGCGGTTGCTCATCCAGATCAGGCGGCGTCGGGAGTCCGCCCCCGTTTCCAGATGACGTATTTTTCTCAGCGTCCAGATCCAAGACGTCGTAGTCGTCGTCCTCGAAAGGTGACTTGGGCCCCGCTTCCAAATCACGTTCCATCGGAACAACGCGGTCATCTAATATCTGCGGCGTGTCAATGATTGTTCCCGGAAGCATGTCCCCACGGCGCAGGACTTGGCCATCTGAGGAAGCCGAGCTCTTCAGTCGCTGCACCTCATCGCGGAGAACGCGATTTTGATAATCCGCCTCGTAGAGCTGGTCCTCGAGCACGCGGATCTCCTGGGCGAGCTTCTGCCGATAGACGTCGTCGTAAGATCGTCCACGGCATCCGCCGGCGAGAATCAGGAGAACGAAACCCACATGAATCGATAGCCGCAAGCTTCTCGCTCCGCTGCTGGAGCGCAATCGCGGACCAAGCGCGATCGGCTTGCGAGGAGGATTTGCGAGTTGGGATTTCACGAAGTGACGACTTTCACGCGGAAAGGGCTCAAGAACTTTTGGCTTTGGACCGAGTACCGCGCCGTACTCCGCCGGGTCAAGGTGTCAAAGTTTGCCGATTACGAAACGCTTGCCGATTTTGACGATTTTTCTGATTTCGCGTGAAGCTTGCGAAGACGCGTCGACGATACCGCTGGTGACAACTTGGTCTCCGCCCAGCGATTCGCGATGCGACGCTCGAGGCGTTGGCAGTTCGGAGCAACTGAGCGAGCGGGACTCGCTTCAGAAGCTCACCTCCCCCCCGACAAGTCCGATGGTGACGAACGTGACACTGCTAGCCCTTCACCGAACTCTGTTTTGCTTCCCATT
>JBCCOI010000240.1:0-10402 GCA_039025515.1 Planctomycetota bacterium | reverse complement strand
TCATTGCGATCGACGCGACGCATCACGCGTTCCGTGCCTTTGTCGCGAAGCTGCCGCGAAACCAGCCCTTGCGTTTTGCGGTTCTCCAAAAAACGTCGTGAACGATTCGCGGGATCCGGAAGCCCGGCGTCCGCCTTAATTCGATGAAGATCTTGTTCCCACTGTCGTCCGTAGATCCCGATGTCGTCCTTACCGTCACCGTCCCAATCACCGACGACGGGACGATCCATCTCGGTGCCGAGTAAAATCCACAAATCGCCCTGGTCCCAATATCCGTTTCCGTTCAAGTCGACGAACCATTCACCCGCGACGTAAACGGCAACTTCGTCTTTACCGTCTCCATTAAAATCGCCGGCCAAAGCGATTGCATCTTCGGCCCCCAGATTCATCGTTTTGCTGATCTCTAGGACTTCGCCCTCGATCGTCATCAATCGCCAAGCACCCTCGTTCTTTCCTTCGCGGCTTGCAGATTTTGATTGCTTGTAGGCGACTTGAACAAATGCGTCTTTGGTTTGGAACGAACCACGAGGATAGCCGCCGTTGATGATGCTTAGGTGCCAAGTGACCACTTCGACTTCCGAGTCATAACGTTGGGGGAGGACCTGGCGTCGCTCGCCATCGCCGAAAAGGAATTCCCGAGGTTCGAAAGATTCCGGTACGGGCGCGAGGACTTGATCCAACGGAGCCGCAGGGCGGGGCGGGTCTTGAACTGGCGGGTCAACGATGTCAACTTCAACCTCGCTGAACCAGTTCTGAAGTGACTCCTCTTCCGGAAGAACGCTAATTCCTAAAATCGCATCAAACGAATCGGTTTGTTCGATGGACTCGATGAGGAACTGTTCGCTTTCGTCATAGCTGTCGGCCGCGTTGACCGCTAGTCCACCCGTGGTACCAGGCGTATCAAGAGAGTCAATGAGTTCGTCCGGTTGTGTTTGGAACAGTGTGTAGGTTCCAGGACGCAGGCCGGTAAAGCTGAACAGGCCGTCGGCATCGGTGAAGACGACGGATTCGTCGGCGGGGTTGCCGCTCAGAAAGTCGGATTCCGTCAGGGGATTGCCTTCCGCATCACGCAGCTCGATACGAATGGACTCCAGCGTGACGTCGTCGGTTGTGAACCTTCCATCTTTATACTGTCGCAATTCTTCCGGCGCGATTTCGGTTTCGCTAACGATGGGGTCGCCGTCGATGAAGACGCGTCCACCGATCGAAGCCGGCGGGATCTCAGGAAAGTCGTATTCCGTTGCGGCCGTTGCGCTACCGATTTGGATCTGTATCATCCAATCATCAGCAAAGACGGCACCTCCTTCGGTTCCGATTTTTTGACCGCCATGAAAGTATCCAGCGGGTTGGACTTCACGGACTCCGTAGGTTCCTGGCTCCAAATCGCCGAACTCGTAGCGACCCTCAGTGTCTGTTTGTGTTCGTTCAATGACGTTTCCGCTTTCGTCCGTCAGTTCGATCGTCACTCCGGGTATAGACGTCTCGTCGGGATCTCGCATACCGTTGGGGTTGGAGTCTGACCAGACAGATCCACCGATGGAGCCCGGTTGGTACTCGCAGAAGAGATAGTCCACCGCCGATTGGCCGGGCTGCAGCGTTACCGAGAGCAGGTCGACACCCAGCACCAGTCCGCCGAGCGAACCCAGGACTTCTCCGCCCTGCAAGTAGTCCTCGGGTTGTTGCTCGAAGACCGTATAGGTTCCCGCACGCAAGCCCGTAAACTGGTAGCGACCTTCCGAATCGGTCAGCGTCTCAGCGACCTTTGCACCCGAGGCATCACGCAGTTCGATGACGACGCCTTCCAACCGCGGCTCGTTATCATCGGGCACGCAGTCTCCATCATGGTCGACATGCACGGACCCAGAAATTGCGACCGGAGGTTCTTCGCAGAAGTCGTAGTTAATCGCATCGACACCGGCGGCAAGGTCAACTTCGGAGATCAAGTTGACGCCGACGGTTCCACCGACCGAGCCCGCAGTCGCGCCGCCGTCGAAGAGGCCTTCGGGTTGGACTTGCTCGACGCTGTAACGGCCCGAGGGAAGATTCTGAAAGCGGTATTTACCTTCTGCGTTCGTCGCGGTTTCCGAAACCAACTCGCCGGCTTCGTTGTAGAGTCGGATGACAACGCCTTCCAAGACGACTTCATCGGGATCAAGAATGCAGTCACCGTCGCGGTCTTCATGGACGGTTCCTACGATGGATGCCGGTGGCACGTCGCAGAAGTCGTAGTTGATGGCGTCGACGCCCGCGCCAAGATCTATTTCGGAGATCAAGTTGTCGCCGACGCTTCCTCCAACCGAACCGGCTTTTGCCCCGCCGTCGAAAAGACCTTCCGGTTGCACCTGTTCAACGCTGTAGCGTCCCGGCGCGAGGTTTCGGAATTGATACCGACCTTCATTGTCGGTCGTCGTTTCGGCAACAAATTCGCCGGCGCCGTTGTAAAGCCGAATGATGACTCCCGCGAGGACAACCTCATCCGGGTCTCGAATGCAATCCCCGTCGCGGTCTTCGTGCACCATTCCTGAAATGGATGCGGGTGGGACTTCGCAGAAGTCGTAGTTGATGGCGTTCTCGCCGGAGGCAAGGTCGATCACTCGAATCTCATTGATGCCAACCGAGCCGCCAGCCGTGCCCGGCGTTGCACCTCCGTCAAAGAAGCCATCTGGTTGGTCCTGCGTGACTCGGTATCGGCCCGGAACCAAGTCGTTGAACTTGTAGCGACCTTCTGCGTCTGTGACCGCGACAGCGACTTGGCGACCAGAGTCATCGAACAGTCGTATCGTAACGCCCGCCAAGTCTTCTTCGTCCGGATTACGAATGCAGTCACCGTCTAGATCGACGTGGACGCGTCCAGCGAGTGAGGCCGGCAGGAGTTCCCCGAAGTTGTACTCCAAACCGGCGAGGCCTTGAGGAAGCGTGACGCCAAAGAAACGGTCGTTCGCGACCGAACCCACAGGGGATCCCGCGACGGAACCCAGCGTATCGCGTCCGTCCAAGTATCCCACGGGTTGGACTTGACGGACTTCGTAAGTGCCGGGAGCGATCCCGATAAACTCATAACGACCACTCGCATCCGTCGCCGTTTCTTGCACAACCGCGCCGTTGTTATCGACCAGACGCACCGTTGCATTCGCGATGCCACGTTCGTTGTCGTCACGCACGCCATCGTCGGATGCATCGTAGTAGACGTATCCCGAAATCGAGGCCGGCGCAATCTCGCAAAAGTTGTATTCAATGCCGACATCGTTTGGGCCCAAACTGATACGGCTGATCAATGAACCGTTGTCAGCCTGACCAATTCGGATGCCTTCGACGGTCCCCGGGAATGCTCGACCGTCGATCAGACCGTCCGGAGTGTATTGAACGATGCGATACTCGCCGGGCGCGACCTGTCCAAACGAATAACTTCCCATCGCGGTTGTCGACACTCGGCTGATCACATTGCCATCTGGCCGTTGTAGTTCCACGATCACGCCTTCGAGTGGCTGATCGACGCCGGGGACGGGATGTCCGGTGCAGTCGGTACCCGGCTCAGCCAGATAAACAAATCCGCTTACCTCCGCATAAGCGACTTCGCCAAAGTTGTATTCGATGCCCTGGTCGCCACCGGCCAGCAAGATGTCTCGGATCGCGTCACCGGGATTCTCTGCGACGCCAACGGTGACGCCGGAGATGGTTCCCGCCGCATCAAGCCCATCCAGCAGACCCGCCGGTTGCGTGACCTCGATGACCTCGTAGTGTCCCGGCCGAAGTCCACCAAATGAATAGGATCCATCGGCAGCGGTGGTCGTGTCTTGTGTTTGCCGTTGACCAACATCACCAACCGGAATCAAACGAACGGTGACGCCGGAGAGTCCCGACTCGCCGGGCTGGCGAATTCCGTCGTTGTTGTCATCGCGATAAACGAAACCGCTCAAGCCGGCGGGTTCCGCTTCGGCAAAGTTCATCTCCACCGCATCACTGTCACCTAGCGGAATCGCGATATCCGTCAGGATGTTCTCTGTTGCGGCGACTCCCGTTGCGGTTCCTTCAACGACGCCGGGAAACGCGCCGACGCTGAACAGTCCTGGTGGTTGTGTCTGAGTGACGCGGTAATTGCCGGGAGCTAGACCCAGTGATCTCGCAAACTCGTAGAAACCGTCGGAGTCGGTTGTCGTCCGAAATCCCGTGTCGAGATAGCTTCCGGAATCGCCCTGCACGGCAAGCGAGAGCTCGACGCCCGCGATTCCGGGCTCAAAGTCTTGCCAGATTTTGTCGAGGTTGTTGTCCAGCCAAACGTTGCCGCTAATCGAAACGGGCTTGGGTGTTTGTGTGATCTCTCCGACCGCGGCGGCGCTGCGGTTGGGCCGGCTGTCAGGACCATCGCCTTCGTCGTCAGGGAGGTTGAGCCCGAACGCTTGATGCGGCGACCCGTAGTTGTTCACGAAGAACGCGTCGGCGGACGCGGATTCGAAGTGCGGTGCTTCGAAGAGTGCGCTCAAAATGGAGTTATGGAATTCTTGCCCGGAAGTAATGACGTCAAGCGATTCATTGAATCCCGGTGTGCCGAAGGGCGCGAGTACTTCGTCGACATCCAAGGTAAACTCGAGTCGATCACCCGATTGAAATCCATCGAACTCCAGGACGAGTTCTTGGCCGCCATCAGCCACGGTTGCGCGAACCGTCGGTTGCCGGCCGCCGTCTGCCGTGATGCTGACGATTTGGAAAGGGTGTGCGCCACGCTTTCCCAAGCCGCCGACTTGCGTGTCAAAGATCGGATCGCCGATGGAGATCCCGTCGCCAAATTTGTCGGTGACGATCCTTAGCTCGCGAAGCTCCGTTTGCTCCGCTCCACCATTGAACGTGAGTAGAAAGCGGTCGCCTCGGGAATCACTGCCGACGTCGTTATCGGATTCGAGATAATCCGTTTCGAGATACACGACACCGACATGAATCGGGTCGGCGGCAAGCAACTCGCGCCGCTCCAGCACTTGCGGCACAACGACCCTTCGCTTTGGATCGGCGATGGGTTGTCGTTTCGGTTGACGTTGTCGCTTTCGTTTCCAAATCACGCGTCGGCACCTCCGTGTGCCCAGATTTGATCCGGTTCAGTACTCTCGCCGATTACCGATCGAGAGGGTTTTGGCGTTCGGCGATTCGTTCACGCCCACCATTCAGTCCGGTCAATTGCCAGCGTCTGACGGTAGCGTCATAGCCGCCCGAGAAGAGCTGGTCGCCGCTAAAGGCCAACGAAGCAACGGAACCGGTATGACCGCGAAGCACTTCCGTGGGGCGTTCTTGTTGGCAATCAACCAGTCGGACCAGATTGTCACTCCCCGACACCGCCAAGTGCTGATTGTCGAGCACGCAGATCGCGAATAACTTTCCATCGGCGACTTCGATTCGCGAACGAACTTTCATCGCTTTGGTGTCGAACAAAACGACTCGCCCGTCCTCTCCGACGCTTGCCACGGTCGACGAGTCTTCGAGAAACTCGACGGCATGGATTCGGCCTGCATGGGCTTCGAAGTCCCCAAGTAGTTTTCCGCTGCTTCGATCAAACACGTGAAGCTTGCCGCTTCTTCCGCCCACGACCAAGAGCTTTCCATCGGGTCGATAGGCCAGAGCTCGCAGGTCCGTGCACTCGCATTCCGTGCGTGAAGGTCCAACGCTCTTGCCCCGGCCGAAAAGATAAACTTCGTTTTGGAATCCCACCGCCGCCATCTCGTCACCGGAGGGAGAAAAGCGGGCGCAGGCGAGTGCGAATTTGCCTTGCATCTTCTGGCGAATCTTAAAGTTCTGGCCGCGATCCCAAACGATCAACTGACCGTCGTTACCAGCAGATGCGAGGTAGCTGCCGTCACCGGCGAAGTGCATCGAACGAATCAGGTCGGTGTGTGCTTGCAACGTCGCAACGGTTGCGAGCGACGTGGCGTCCAAAACGCGTATCGCGTGATCGTCTCCGGCCACCGCGATGAACTCGCCACGCGGATCCGCAGCAATCGCACGAACAACGGTGTTCTCGAAGTCACGGCTGACCGGCGTCAGCACAATGGGCTGACTGGTGGTCGCGTAAACCAAACGCTTTCGCGTCGGTTTCACGGCCACGTGCTCCGATTCCGGCGGGGCGGCAGTGACGGCATGCCACGGCTGCAACACCGATGTAAGCACCACCCCGTGCATGCCTCGACGAAGCATTCGACGGCGTGAAACTCTTCTCGATCGAGATGTCGAATTGAAATGAACTGGCATCACGAGACCTCCGGGCGTTTATGGACGTGCACTCGAATCAGCGCGGCATCACACTTTTCAATCTTCGGCAATTCGGACTGGGCAACATGATCCGATATCGCCGTCCAAACACGTTTGGCACTCCGGCCCGACCTAAAAAGACGCTTTTTTGCCGTATTCGGCTGAACTGCTCCAATCGGACCCTTCGGTGGTTGCCCCGGGAATCCAGCAAAGTCAGAACGTTCGGAAAGCGTTTGTCGAGCTGTTGCGGATTGAAGAGTCTCTGCTGGCGATTGAAATCAATGTGAATGCACGAGCGTCGCGTGAACGTTTGATGAGTGTCAGACCACCGCCGAGTAAGCAGTGCTACACCATCAATGCGTCCATCATTTGCGAGTGGTTTCCTCACGCGGTACGCTAGCCCCCCGACTTCGTACATTCGTCTTCTTTCACACGCGACGATGGACCAGAACCGATGCGTGCTACACAGCATTCTGCGCTACTGTTTGTGATTATCTATTCGCTTTCGGGAATTCCCCTAGAGTCAGCGGAACCGAATGAGAAACACGAGGCTTTCGCGAGAGCCTTCGGATACGTTCGATTCTTTCATCCGAGCGATGCCGTCGCGGAAGTCGATTGGAATCAAATGGCTCTCTACGGTGCTGAGGAAACCATTCTCTCTCCGGAAACGGAAACGACCGAGGCACTCTTGTTGCGTCTCTTCGATCCGTTGGTAACTGATCTGGAGCTCTACCGTGGAGAAGCGAAGCCGCTTGCTGAAACAAAGGCTTTGCCAATTGATCAGGTGATCGCTTGGCAACACTTTGGCGTTGGGCTCGATGATTCAGGCCGTGGCATGTATCGAAGCATTCGAACGAACCGATGGAAGCCAACGTTGCCGGTTACCACGCAAGCGTTATTCGGAAACTTGCTGCAGGTCGTCGACGCGCGTGAACTGCGTGGCGAAGAGATTCGTTTACGATTCAAAGCGAAGATGAACGGTCCAAATGGCCGTTTGCAGGGGTGGTTTCGTATTGATCGAGAAGCCAAGGAGATGGGGCTCTTCGATAACATGCAAGACCGGCCGATTACGAAACGAGAGTGGTTGGACTACGAGCTCGCAGGCACCGTCGATGAAGACGCGAATCAGTTGACGTTTGGCTTTATGCATTTCGGAAAAGCGAGCGGTTGCATTGATGACGTCGTCCTGGAAAAGAGGTCCGGCGATGCTTGGAAGTCCATCGATATCGGGAACGGCGATTTCGAAGCGGGAACATCGGCTCCGGATCGCTGGACGCTCACGACCCGAGGGTATGAAGCGAGAATCGAAGTCGATGATGTCGCGGAGGGAAAACAAGCCGTCAAACTTGGGGCTCCGCCTGCGGCAAGCGAACGTGGCGACTACCGCGCGGGCGGAATCCTGCAGTTTGTGCCCGAGTTGGGCGAAGTCGTGGACGCGAGTCTCAGTGGTGATTTGAGGATTCGAATGCCGCTTGTCTTCGAGGTTGATGCGGAATCATCATTCGAAATTGATGCGGAGAGCCGAGCGTTTATCGATCGCGTCGAAGCTTTCTCGACAGAACGCACCGATGTGCTTGCTTTGGGAAATGTGGCTGCCATTTGGACTGCCATGCAACACTTCTACCCCTACTTCGATCAGATCGAAACGGACTGGGATGAGGCGTTAACGGTCGCGATTCGTCGCGCTTTGGATGCCGAAGATCGCGGACAGTGTACCGAAGCACTTCAGTGGCTGGTCGCTCAGTTGGACGATGGTCATGGTCGAGTCATCGACCCGGCTGCTTTCGTGAACGTTCGAACGTTGCCGATCGCCTTCGATTGGATTGAAGATAAGTTGGTCGTTGTCGCGTCTGAAGCACCCGGCGTTACGGTCGGTGACATCGTGATCGAATTCAACGGAGTGGCCGCGAAAGAGAAACTGACGTCTGCGGAGGCATTGATCGCGGGCTCACCGCAGTGGAAACGTTACCGTTCGACGTCTGAACTGTCGCTCGTCCAAGGAGACGATGCCGTCGAGTTGCGACTCGATCGTGACGGCGAAGCGATTTCGGTCAGCATGAAGCCGGTCGCCAGAAGAGCAGTACCAACGGTTGAAAGACCAGAGGTTGTCGATGTTCTCAAGGAGGGAAAGGAGAACGGGACGGATACGGTTTATTACGTCGATCTCGGTCGCGCGGAGCCGGCCGACGTTGATCCCATGATCGACAAGTTCGCTCGCGCGAAGGGGATCGTGTTTGACCTTCGAGGCTATCCGAGAGGGACGCAGTATTTGTTTCAACACATCTCAGATAGCCACATGCAATCGGCCAAATGGTTGATCCCTCAACAAATCCGCCCCGATCGCGCCGAGATGGCAAATTTTGACCAGCGAGGTCGATGGGAGATGCCTCCGCGTGAACCACGGTTTCGGGGTGAATGCGTCTTCATCACCAATGGCTCCGCGATCAGCTACGCCGAAAGTTGCATGGCGATCGTTGCGAACTATCAGTTGGGTGAAATCATCGGCTCGCGAACCGCCGGCGCGAATGGAAACATCAATCCGTTTCCGCTCGCTGGTGACTACCGCGTCATTTACACCGGAATGCGTGTGATTAACCATGACGATTCGCAGCACCACGTTCGTGGCGTGCGGCCGACGATTCCGATGCGGCCGACCGTGCAGGGAATTCGCGATGGCCGTGACGAGTTGCTCGAACAAGCGCTCCAGTTGATCGAAGCCGGCGGAGACGGTCCTTAGTTTGCACAAGTCCAAGGCATGCTGCGGCGGCGGTTTGCTTCAGCCAATTCGGCTAGCGTCCATATTTCTGACGTCACCGTGGGCTAACGTGCGACGGTCGATCATTGATTTGACGCGTGCGCAGAAGAGCGTCGAGCGATTCGCAACTCAATGCGGCCAGGATAGAATGCTGCGTTGGGATTGCTCGAGAGCTGACGCCGGTTTGCCGGAGTCGCTGGGACGATAGGAAGAATCGAAGGCATGGAATTGATCACGGAGAATTTGCCATCGGCATTCGGATTGCTGTTGGGTGAAGCCGTCTCCAGGTTGGTGGACGAACACGACGAGTCGCTCGACAAGCGTGCCGCGATGATTCGGGCGGAAGCTCCGAAGTTTTCTCAGGCGGATGGAAAACTCTCTTTTGAGTTTCGAATCCGACCGAATCGCCAGCCGGCCTTTCTTGTCAAGCTTGAGATCGCTCCCGAAGAGCCTGACGACGCGATCGAGGAAATCTTTGACCTCACATTGCGTGCCGGTGCGACTTGCGAGTGCGATGCATGCCAGCGATCGCCGGAGATGATCGACGGAGTCGATCGTTGCAGTAGCACGTTGGCCGCCGCCTGGTGGTTGCACGAGCAATTCGCAAGACGCAGCGGCGAGCAGGTCATGATGTTTCTCAGCGAGCTGAAAGCGGACACCGTGGCGGCTGGGAAAGAGTTGGTCAGCGGCATCTTGAAGCTCAGCGAAGAGGCTCTCACCGAACAGACTGCCGCGGGGACTCGCCTGCAGTGGCGAATCGCATTGCTTGACAACCAGGTCTTCGCTCCGCTGACCATCGAACCCTTTGTTCAGAAACAAAAGCGCAACGCCAAGGGTTGGACCAAGGGACGACGTTCAAATAGTTTCGAGCTGTTGCGTGGCAGTGGACATGAAGCGATCGACAGTCAGATCGCTGCTGCCGTCAATCAAATCAGTAGTGATCTCAATCGAGACTATTTCCATCTTTTTCAAGCGGTTGATTTATTGGTCGGCCACCCGAACGTCGCTTGGGACAACGAAGACGCAACGCCGATCCAGGTCTCACGCGGTGAAATTGCGGTTACGCTTGACCCCGTGGAGATCGACTCGCTCGCTGATGATGATCGTGCCGGAAGTCTTGCAACCGTGCGCGAGTCCGACCCAAGCAAACGGCGAACCGTTTTCCGAATCGGTTTGACCGTTCCGGGTATCGACATCGATATTTCGGAATGCGAGTTGGTACTGGGCAGTCTCTATCCTGCGCAGCCCGTGGTCTTGATCGCGGAGACGGAAGGGAATCGGTTGATCCTCGCCAGATTACGCGATCGACGTGCGACGCGGCTCATCTCCTATCTCTTGAGAAGCGAGCTTGAAGAAACGCTCATCGATGAGGAGACCGCTCACCAACTCACCATGAAGATCGGCGACGTCGGGTCT
>JBCCOI010000239.1:0-10404 GCA_039025515.1 Planctomycetota bacterium | reverse complement strand
ATCGATCATGGAAATCGCCTCTCTTGATTCCATGCAAGTCGAACTGGAAATCCCCGAGTACGACGTGGGCTTCATCCGGCCTGGGCAAGAAACCCGTTTGCGTTTTCCCGCAGTTGACGGCGAGGTTTTTGAAACGTCCTTGGGCGACGTTTATCCGGCTTCGGAGCTTCGTGAGGATCAGAATGTCTTCGTCGCTCCCATTACGATTGCGAATGAAACCAATCGACTTCGTCCGGGAATGAGGGGTGAAGCAATTACTTATGGCCCCGTACGTCCGTGGATATGGTCCTTCATGAGGCGAGGCTGGGAGAAAGTTGTCTGGTGGATAGGTTGCTAAGTCGGTGGCACAGCTAAACACTCCAAAGCCGGGCCCGCACGGTGACAACGATCCGATGGCGTTGATCGTGAAGTTGGATCCCTCGATCAAGTTTTCGCGACGTGAGAGTGATGTGACCAGTTACGTCGCAAGCGATCCTCGGACGGGAAAGTATTTTCGCTTCGGCGCGCAAGAGTTCCACGTCACGATGCTGCTGGATGGAGCACGCACGATCGCCCAGGTCAGCGAGATCCTGACCGGCCAGGGAGTGAACTGGACCGAGATCGAAACACTCGCGTTTGCTCGACAGCTGATTGACCAAAGACTGGCTAGTCTGGTCGCGCCGGCCGCATCCGGCACGCCTTCGGGTTCTCAGCACGTGGAACAGAGCTCTGAAGCTCCACAGGACGCTCCGCCACCACAGGAATCGAAACCCCAATCAACAAGCCCACGCCCTTTCGCTGCCGTCGTGCGCATCGCCAGCGGAATGCTATCCCAACGCTTTCCCATCGCCAACGGAAATGCGATCTCCGAAGTCCTTTTGCCTTGGACGGGTTTCCTGTTTAAGAAACCCGCCATGTTTGTTTGGTCGCTTTTGGTGATCAGCGGCATCGGTGTTGCGTATTCGTCGGCCAACGAATTGGGTTCGGAGTTGCAACGAGTCTTCGATCAACAACTCTGGCTCTACATCGCCATCATTTGGTGCATCTTGAAAGTCGTCCATGAATGCGGACACGCCGTTTGCGCAAAGCTGCACGACGTCCGAGTCGGGAAGATGGGCATCATGTTTTTCTTGTTTGCTCCCCTCGCCTACGTGGATGTGACGGACGCATGGAAGATCGTGAACCGCCGAAAACGCGTTCAAATCGCACTTGCCGGAGTCTACCTGGAACTCGCCATCGGCGCGCTCGCGGCTTGGTCTTGGTGGATGTTGCCGGTCGGTTTTCTAAAACACCTCGCGGCTCAAGTCTTCTTCATCGCCGGCCCCGCGACTCTGCTCGTCAACGCGAATCCGCTGCTGCGACTCGACGGCTACTACGTGATGAGCGATCTGCTCGAGATACCAAATCTCAGGGGCGCGGGTCGCAAACGACTGGTGGATTGGATTGAGCGTCTCCTTCTTGGGAAACCGTTACCTCCACCGATGATGCATGGATGGAGAAGCGATGTGGCGATCCTTCACGCAATGTGTAGCGTGGTCTTCCAAGTCGTCTGGATGTCTGGATTGATCTTCGCCGTTTCCCATTTTGCGGAAGACTTCGGAATGAGGTTTCTCGGAATCGGGTTGGCGGTGGTTGCGGCGATGCTCTGGGGAGTCTTCCCGCTCGTGCGGTGGATGGTGAAAACCTGGACGCTAGAGCAGCCAAAGTCTTGGGGACTTGGAGTTTATCAACACCGTTTGATTGGACTGATCCTTCTGCTCGCCTTGCCCGTTCAATGGGCGACATCGAGTACTTCACCCTTTGCGAGACGCATCCCGGTCGTCGCACGCTACGAAGGAGAACAGATTGCTCGCGCATCGTCAGACGCGTTTGTCGTTGCCGTCCATGTCCGCTGCGGCGATCGCGTCAGCCCCGGAACTCTTCTGGCGGAACTTCATCATCCGGAGCTGTCGTTAAAGCATGATCAACTCAGCGATCAACGCGACGTTGCTGCGTCGAGAGTATTGCAGTACCGGCGACGCGGAGAGATCGCGTTGGCGGATGCGGAACAAGAGAACGCTGAAAGTCTGGAGAGGCGCATTGCGGAAGTTGCCGAACAAATTCAGGCATTGAATATCGTCGCCGAGCGAAACGGAAAAGTGACGACACCCAATCTCAACCGGATGGTCGGACGCTTCTTGAAACAAGGCGAAGAGGTTCTGCGAGTTTGCGACCCACAAAAAAAAGAGATCGTGGCTTTGATTTCTGAGGAAGATTTGGACGCTTATCGGAAATCTGCCGAACATGCGAAGCTGGGCAACATTCGAATGCGAGGCGGAGTATGCCTTTCGGCGCACCTGAAGTATCCGGATCCATCGGCGACTCAAAGCCTGCCTCATCCGGCCATGGCCGCATCCGCGGGAGGTCCACTCGCCGTCGAAGTTTCGGAGGATGAAAACCAACCAACGCTAGTGCGTCCCCACATGCGTGCACTTCTGTCGCTCGACCCCGTCTCAAGCTTATCGGTGAAGTCGGGTCAAATCGGCCGCCTCACGATCTCCGATGATCGAACGCTCGCGACACGTCTCTGGGACTACCTCTCCGCAGACGCACCGTAGCTCCGTTCCTGGCGCGATGTCGCTCCCGGGCTCGAGGGACGTCGGATTTATTACTGCGGGTTTCCGGTTGGTCCACTTTGAGCCGCAGGGCGATAGCCCCGGTTCTGTTAGCAACCTCGCCAGCAACCGGGGCTATCGCCGGCTATCGCCCTGCGGCTCAGTAATAAATCCGACGTCCCAAGAGCCCAGCTACAGTTGGTTAAGTTCCGGGCTCAGAGAGCCCAGCTACAGTTGTCGTTCAACGAGGGTGCTTGGTAACTGTAGCCGGTTTCTGTGAGGCCGATACTATCTAACTGTTGCGGGCCACTGTGAGGCCGAAATTTTCTGACTGGCCACTGTGAGGCCGGTGGTTGATTCGCCTCGCTGTTCGAAACCAGTACGCCGTCGCCTCGACTTCGATCCGGACAGTTGGCGTCCGCGCGAGAGCAACGCTATCCAATGCGGCATCACGCGTTTGTGATCCCGAGCACGAACCGGACTGTTTTCTACGGGTTGAAGCTGGAGCGAGCGGCCATCGACGACTTGCAGTTCAACGAGTCTGAGATAAAGTCGTCGCGTTTGTTTCCTGGTTGCCGATGACCACGATTCCAGCACATGCATCAGGAGAGCCATGTGAAGCGTAGAGAGTTTGGCAAAGATCTATTCCGGCTGGCGACATTGATGGGATGCGGATCTTGCGTCTTCGAATCCGCCTCCGCTTCAACGATTCCATCAAATCAGGGTTACGCGGAAGGCCTCTTACTCGGCGGTTTGATTGGAGACGCACTTGGGGGCCCGATTGAGTTTCTTCCACCCGATGGATCACGTACCGGGTTGGTAGACGCACGAACGTGGAAACCCGACCGACAACTCACGCTCGCCGACTTGAAGAAACTTTCCGGCAGCGTCCCGCTTCTCAGTTATCGAACGCTCCGCCCACAGCCGGCGTCCTACGGGCCATGGGAAAAGGAAGCCCCCGCGGGAACGCTGACGGACGATTCGAGGCACAAAATTGTACTGATACGGGCGATCCAAACCGCTTCAAAACGTGGAGTTCCACTGACGGCTGAATTGATTGCGAAGTCGTTCCTTGCCTTTGAGCCCGAGAGATATTCGAGCGATGCGGAACTTCAGCGCCTTACTGAAGAAGGTCTTCGTGAATATCGTTATGCCGCGCGATGGTTGCTCGGCGAACGAGATCCCAGTAAGGCTCGACCGCTGGAACGGCTGTGGGCCGGAGTCAACAATTGTTCGGGACAGATGCTCTTGCCACCCTTGGCGTTGGCTTACGCGGGAGAACCAGAAAAAGCCTACCGCAAAGCATTCGAGATTAACTTTGTGGATGCACCCCAAGCACGCGACATGGCCTCCTCTTTGGTGGCAGGGTTAGCCGAACTACTTTCTCCCAAACATCTGGGCAAGTCCGAATCAACGCGATGGGAGATCTTCCTAGATGCGATGCGCGACACCGACCCGTTTCGGTATCGAGATGTCCCGTTTGCCGGTCGCCCACTAAACAAGTGGTTGGACACGGCAGAAGAGCTTGCGACTCAAGCTGACCGCAAGCCCAAGGAGCTCTATCGTTTGCTGGAGACTGAAGGGAAGCCCGTCTACTGGTGGGATGCCCATTTCACGCTGTTGGTGCCGCTGAGCATGATGCACTTCTGCGACGGTGATCCGCTTGCCGCCCTGCATTTGACACTCGATTTCGGACACGATACCGATTCCTATGCTCAAGTGCTTGGGTGCATCGTCGGTGCAATCCACGGATCGACCGTGTTTCCGGCACCCATGATCGAGGCGGTCCAACGGACGCTTAGGCGCGACTACGATGAATCAACCTCGGATTGGATCAAGCTACTGACCGATGATGATTGGAGTCGTGAATGAGTACCGTTTGGATTGACGAATCCTCGGCCAAGAAACTTGAGGCACTTCTTCGTGACAGTCGCGTTTTGAAAGCCGGCGAATCAGTTGGTGGCTTGGAAAGTGCCGGCGACGGGAACATGAACGTGACATTGCGGGTCAGCCTTCAAGGCGGCGACTCGACGCGAACAATCATCGTCAAGCAGTCTCGACCATTTGTTGCGAAGTACCGAAGCATCGAAGCTCCGCTCGAACGCATCGAATTCGAATCTGCGTTTTATGAGTTTGTCGAAAGCGATGCTTCACTCGCGCGAAAGATGCCGCAGAAACTTGCCTGGATTCCAGCTCATTCCTTGTTGGTGTTGGAAGACCTAGGGACGGGATTGGATGCAACTCGCTGGTATGACCAGGCTCCCGAGACCCTACAAGAGCATTCCGAGGCGTTGCTGGCTTGGCTCTGCCGGCTCCATGAGACCTCCAAAGATCGGGTCGGCAGTGCGAAGTTTGCGAATCGTGGATTAAGAGCGTTGAATCACGCGCATATCTTCGATATCCCCTTTCGCGACCCACCAGAAATTCAGCTCGACGAAGTACAGGCAGGGTTCGAAGCAGCAACGTTGGAAGTGAGACGAAATTCGCAGCTGCGCAGCCGGGCCTTGCAGCTGGGAAAGCGCTATCTGGCAGACGGAACGACGCTCTTGCACGGCGATTACTATCCGGCGAGCTGGCTGGCTTCCGAAGCCGGCGTCTACGTGATCGATCCCGAATTCTGTTTCGCAGGGCCAGCCGAATTTGATTTCGGCATTATGTTGGCACACCTACGTTTGATCGATCCCGTCTTCTCTGAGTCCACGTTCCAGCCCCGAGTAGCCGAACTTCCGGGGAACATCAACATGGAATTAGTCGAAGGATTTGCAGCCATCGAAGTCTTACGGCGTCTGCTGGGAGTCGCCCAATTGCCACTAAAAATGGGACTCGATCAACGCATAAACCTGGTCGAGCGATCTCAGCGCGTCTTACTCGCTCAAAGCCAGATCTTCGCGTGAATCGCTGCAAACATGCTCCGGCTTCGATCCATCCAAAGGAAGATCAAGAGTTGATAATGCCCTAGGTTGACGGAACGGATTGCACTCTTTGCAATTGGTCTCCCAAGACGAAGCCTGAAAGATGAATTCCCTACCGAGCCGGGACGCGAGGAGTCGAAATGGCGCGCAATGAGCAACTGATTCGCCAACACAAATTGCTGCAACTGCTGGAACTCTCTCGATTTGGGCGGACGCTCGAAGAACTTCGTTCCGACCTGGTTGCCGATCTGGGGCTCAGCAAACTGCACGAGCGTACGGTTCGGCGCGATCTAGAGGCCCTTCAGTCTGCGGGCTTCGATATTCAGAACGAGACCGTCGCGCGTGGACGTGTGTTTAAGTTGGGTCAAAACACGACCGACGTGCACGAGATCGGCGTTTCGGCGACCGAGTTGATTGCCCTATCGATCGGACGCGAACTTCTCTATCCGCTAATGGGTACGCAGTACTGGCGGGGAATCGAGACCTTCTGGAACAAGGTCCAAGAAGCGGTTCCAAATGGAGTTTTTGATCACTACGCCCGCTACCGCGCTGCCCTGCATGTATTCGGCTCGCCCAGTAAATCATATGAACGACAAGAAGGCATGCTTAAGACGATCAATCGTGCCATCTTGGAACACCGGCGAGTCGAAATCGACTATCAGCCGATCGAAAAGCCCGTTTCCAAACGTAAGATCGAACCTTACGGCTTGGCCGTCTACCAAAGCAGTATCTACATCATCGCTGCGGTTGAATCCGAATCCGATGCATCGGGCGACGATCCGGTCCAACTCCGCAATTGGAAGCTTGATCGCTTTCATGCCGCGACGCTTCTGGACGAGTACTTCAAACCCGACCCCAACGTTGATCTCGCGGATTACCTTGGCAGCAGCGTCGGAATCTTCTCGGGCAAGACAACGACGCTCGTAGAGATTCGACTCGGTAAGCGAAGTGCAGCCTACGTTCGCGAAGACCCCTGGCATCCCGAACAAACCCTGGAACCGGACGGCGAAGAACACGTCAAGTTGACTGTCCCGGCGGCGCACCCGAGAGAGGTACTTCCGAAAGTTCTTTCGCTGGGCGCCGATGCCGAAGTCATCGCACCCGAAGAGTTTCGGCAGACAGTCGCGGAAACGGCGAAACAAATGAGCGACCAGTACGCGTAAAACAAGCGGTACGCCGGAAAGAGTTCACGCTGGAAACGCACGCACCAACGGCGCCGGACGCCGTTATACTCTCGCGGTCGATTCCCCACCGCAACCTGATGGATTCTCCATGCCCTCCCCCGATGACCCGACGCAGGCGAATCGCCGGCTCGGCCTCGCTCTCTTCTTCGTCTATCTAACCTGCTACCTCGGTTTTGTTCTGCTGAGTGCGTTCTTCACGGACACCATGGAACGCCCGGTGCTTGCGGGTCTAAACCTTGCCATTCTCTACGGTGCAGGACTGATCATCGCGGCGCTTGTTTTGTCTCTACTTTATGGAGTGCTTTGCAAGTCCGACGAAGGGAACACATCGAGCGTGGAGGAAGACGCATGATCTTTGAACGTTCGTGGATTGCAATCTTTGTGTTCTTCGCGTTCGTCGGCGCGACGGTTGGACTCAGTTTCTTTTTGGGCCGCAAAGCAAAATCATCTGCCGGCTACTTCGCAGCGCACGGGCAAATACCGTGGGCAGTCAACGGAGTCGCATTTGCAGGTGACTACTTGTCGGCCGCATCGTTCCTCGGCATTTGTGGAATGATCGCGAGCTATGGCTATGACGGATTCCTCTACTCGATCGGTTTTCTGGCCGGGTGGATCGTAGCCTTGTTCGTGATTGCCGAGCCCATGAAGCGACTCGGTAAGTTTACGTTCGCCGATGCTCTCGATGCAAAGTTTGAATCCAGAGGAATCAAAGCCGCCGCCGGATTGAGCACACTGGTGGTCAGTGTTTTTTACTTGATCCCGCAAATGGTCGGTGCGGGCTCACTGATTCAACCACTCTTGGGGTTTCCGCATTGGGTGGGCGTTGTCCTGGTCGGAATCGTGGTGATCACGATCGTGGTCACTGCCGGCATGGTTTCAACGACTTGGGTGCAGTTCTTGAAGGGATCATTGCTGGTCGTCTTCAGCACTGTTTTGGTCGTGATGCTTCTTGCGCGTGGATTCGTTTCGGAACCTGACCGATTTGAATCCCTCGGGCCGTACGAACAAGCGACCATCGAAAGCGGCAAGCTCGAGGGTAAAACAATCATCGCTCGCGAAGACGGCTGGCAAGATCACGATGACCTCATCCGCTTAAGAAACCCCGAAGGAGACGGGTTCGACGTGTATCAAATCGTCAACACGGACGGTTCGCTCTTTCTGACGAAAGCCCAATGCGTGACCAAGGCGGGCGGGGACGTTTTGATCGACGGTACACCACGAGGGAAACAACTTGGCGAAAAACAACTCGCACCCGTTGGAACGCTCTCAAGACTTCCCGGCGGCAAGAGTGAAACAGGATCGCTGGGTCCGATCTCCTTTCTGACCACACTCGGCGACAGCGAGGTCATCTTGTGGCGAAGTCGCACCGTGAAACACGATGACGGCTTGTCATCCACGGTTTACGTTCAAAAGCCGACGCCGGGTTCGGAAGTCCTGCGACCGGGTGAGCATCCCAAGTTCGCCGGCATTCGTGAGCCGGCGTTATCCGGTAAGCTGAATTTCCTATCACTTATGTTGGCTCTGTTCTGCGGGACTGCTTCGCTGCCGCACATCTTGATTCGCTACTACACCGTCAAGGATGGCGCGGCGGCAAGAAAGAGCACGATTGTTGGGATTGCCAGCATCGGCTTTTTCTATGTTCTGACGCTCTACATTGGCTTGGGAGCCATGACCAGCGGTGCTATGGACCTGACGGATAGCAACATGGCTGCTCCGCTGCTCGCCCGAAGCATCAACACGTGGCTCTTTGCCATCATCTCGGCAATTGCGTTCACAACCGTTCTCGGAACGGTTTCCGGATTGATCTTGGCAAGCAGCGGCGCGGTTGCTCACGACCTCCTGGTCGGTGTCCTGCGTCTGTCGATTACGGAACCGCAGAAGGTACGCATTGCCAAGTTTGCCGCCGTGATTGTTGGAGCCCTGGCGATCTTACTCGGAATCCTCTTTAAAGAATTGAACGTCGGATACCTCGTCGGTTGGGCTTTCAGCGTCGCCGCGAGCGCGAATCTTCCTGCGTTGGTGATGTTGCTCTTCTGGTCAAAGACAACTCGGCAAGGAATCATTGCCAGTGTGCTTGTCGGAATGTTCAGCTCGCTCGGCTGGATTCTGCTTTCTGCCGATACTTTCAAGAGCGTTTACGGACTGGACCCGAATCTCGCCTGGGCGCCGTTCAGTCAACCTGGGATCGTGACAATCCCCCTCGCATTTTTGACTTTGGTGATTGTGTCACTTGCGACACAGAAACGAAGCTGATTCGTCTAACGACAACAGAATCGATGTTTTCACCCGCCTCAACCACCGAAGACGATTGCGTATACGAATGATGATCGAGGTTTAAAGTAAGGAAGCCGAGTTTCCCCGAGTTTCACGACTCGCAGCTCCGGCGGTCCTTTCCACGAGAAGATCATTCACGCAATAGAATGCTCCAACGCCCTGTCAAGGAAGACGCCGTGATCGTGCTTCGTCACAAGTTGAATTTTCAATCAAATGCCGCGGCGTTTCGTGGAACGTTCTTGTGCTGCTTACTGGCGATCTCATGCGGTTGCCATAGCATGCACCAGACCGGAGCAGTTTGCGATGCACTTCCGCAAGGATGCGATGACTCTTTCGCGTGCGACACGAGTGATCTTGGTTGCGATACGGGTTGTTCCGACTGTGATTCGCTCGACTGCGACTGCATGCCAATCTGCGACGCGGACACCGACATGCCATGCGACGGATGCGATGCCTGGCCAGGTTCCGGACAAACACAATCAAAGCAACTTGTTCGGGGCCGAAAAAACAAGCTTCTCGATGAGATCGGTTCGACGCTTGGCTTTGCGAATAAGCTGGCACTCTGGGATCGACGCGCCGACAACCATGAAATCTCACCGGCGACTGAGCGTGACGTTCTGACTTATCTCCAACGGAACCAACTGCACACAACACTTGTACGGTCAAACCAATATGACCCCGTTGGCGAATGGAAGCGTTTGGTCGACAACAAGCGGATGGCGGCACCTTGGAAGTACACGTTTGGCACCTATGATTGGCTTCGCTACACGCTTATCCCCGGCCGATTGGTGGGCGGTGACTGGTACAACCCCTTCACGGATTCGATACACCTCTACTCCGATATCCCAGCGATCGGACTTGCCAAAGCAGCTTACGCAAAAGATGTCCACGGTCGTTCATTGCCGGGTACTTACGCAGCAAGCCAAGACACGCCACTACTGGGACTTTGGCATGAGTCACTGGCCAACACCGAAGTGATCCGATATTTAAATCGTTTCGATCGCCGCAAAGTCTCCGACGCCAAGAAAATCCTGTATCCGGATTTCGGCGGAGCACTCGGAGCGCAGGTGTTGGGCTTTCTCCCCTACGGCAACGTGTATGGCCGCGCCGCCGGAGCATTGGGCGGACACCTTTACCGAGAAGTCACGCAACCGGCAGGAGTCGTCCACACGGCTGCTCGCAGTTCGTCGTTACGATAAATCGAGTACGCCATCGCTGGTTCCGAATTGCTGAACATCCATGCCCATGCGCTGCATCATCGCGCAGTAGAGATTGCAGAGCCGGGTATTCTTTGGCGCGGTAAACCGACGTCCGGTTCGAATCGTCCCGCCGCCGCGTCCCGCCAGAATCAACGGCAAGTTCTCGATGTCGTGCTTGTTTCCATCGCGGATGGTCGTTCCCCAGAACACCATGCTGTTGTCCAGCAACGTGGAATCACCTTCGGAAAGCGATTTCAACTTT
>JBCCOI010000238.1:0-10430 GCA_039025515.1 Planctomycetota bacterium | reverse complement strand
CAGCTGGAAAATAGAGACTGACGAGTGCTCGGTTGTCGGCAAACTCAACGGACTGAACCGTTGGTCGACTGCTTGACCAGTCTCGACTTCCATCATCGCTGGCCATTGGCAATCTGCCGATCAGCCGACACGAGTTTTCACTGGCTTCGAAGAGCTCGACGACAGAATAGTCTTTGGATTCCATGGGTGCGTGACCGACTAAAACCTTATGACCGTTTTCGGCTACCGCCAACGATGTAACGGGCCCCGACCATTTGAGCTGTTCGAGCATGCCGGTGTCGTCGCACGACCATCGACGGATCTGGCCGTCAACGCCGGCCGTCATGAATTGCTGATCATCAAGTATGAAAACGAGATCACGCACCTCCGTTCCATGCGCCGCGTAGTCGGCGACCATCTTTGGCGAGCCGTTTTGCCCAAGCTCAAACAAAAAACACCTGCCCGATGAATCACCGACTAAGAAGCGTCGACCTGATTTTGCAAATCGGACAACCGTAACGTCGGGAATCTGACGCTTGAGTTGTTCGATACGTTCCGGCGAAACACCGGACTGCAAATCCGACGACGTTCGATCGAGCTGAGACTGCAAGAAACTGGCGGTGACGTCGGAGAGCAGCGGTGTTCGTCGGACATCACCTTCGGCATCGATCGTCCAAAGGTATGCCGGCGTCAATCGGTCATCGCTTCCGGAAACAACCAGCGTTTTTTCAGACCCAAAAGATGCAACATCCGCGGAGCCCCGCCAACCGGTTCCACGCAGCCGGGTAAGCTGCGTTCCACGATGAACATCCCAAAGCCTAGTCGTATTGTCACCCGCAGACGTCAACAATCGACGCCCATTCTTATAGAACTTTCCAGTTGCGGCCAGCAGCGCATGACCATCGACGAGAAGCTGACTTGCGGACCGATCACCGGACTTGAGATCCCAAACCGCCACCGTTCCGTTTTCGTAGGACGTCGCCACCCAGCGACCATCGGGCGAATAAATGGATCTCGTCGCCGCAGACATTCCGAGTTCGCTAGGCTCTTTTCCGAATCGACGTTCCGCAATCGGGTACAGCTCGCGCGGCATCGAGTAGGCTCGCCAATCCCACCATTTGGCCCCGTCATGAGCACCGGACCAGACGGCGTTACCTGACTGCGAGAACGTACATCCACGAACCCAACGTCCGTGTCCACGCAGCACTTTGTTCGCCGTCCAAGAATCACCCGAAGGGTTCCAAACGCGAATCGTATTGTCATTCCCACAAGTCAGCAGGAACTCGTGACCATCGACTTCGCCGGTTGTGATCTCATGAACGCTTGCTTCGTGTTGCTGAAAGTCTTGCCCAATCTGTTCAAACGGAATGGAGTTCGTCGCCCCACCCCGCAAGCGGGCTTCAAGATCTGCGGTAGGACCATGTTGCTTCCCCGGTTGATCTGGAAGACGCCAACGAAGTAGTCTTCGATCGTAACCCCCTGAAACCACGGTCGTTCCATCGCGACAAAAGACCGCCGAGTAAACGGGGCCGTCATGTCCGCGAAGATCAAACTGCTTTCGCAGCCGTTTTGCATCCTCATCAAAGTCCCAAACGCGAACGCGACCATCATCACATGCCGTGACGATCTGCTGTTCATTCGGAGAGAACGCCGCCGTCCAGACTCGGCGATCCAGGTGGTCGCGAGCAACTGCGATCGCTTCGCCCGACCGGCGATCCCACACGATGGCCCTTCGATCGGACCCGCTGGATAGCAGGCACCGCGCATCGCGTGAAAACGTGACGCTCAAGACCTCGTCGGTGTGACCGGTCAGTTCGATAAAATCTGTCGGCTGACTTTGCGACTGGAGATCCCATAGTTTGATCGCGTAGTTTGAGTTCCCCGCATTTCCAACTCGACCCGCGGCGGCGAGGTAGCGGCCATCATGGGAGACCGCAATTGAATTCAGTTCTTCGCCAAACTTCAATGTTGTTGCTTTCTGCGAGAACGGATCCGATCCTTCCGGATCCTGCCACAAGGAGATTGAACCCGTTTTCGAGCCGGCGGCGAGGACGTCTCCCGCTATCGAGCTTGCCACCGTCTCCACTTGTTGGCTTATAAGAAAATCACGAACCGGTCTCGGGTTCGACGCGTCTTTCAAAAGCCCCCACTCGATGTGACGAAGCTTGGCCCGAATCGAGATATCTTCCGGGCGAGCGTCTTTCTCGGGCGCGATTCTCGCCAGAATGGAGGTTGCTTTGTTGAATGCATTTCGCCCGATTGACTCGGCGGCAAGTCCAATGTCGGACGAATAAGATGCCAACTCCGCGTTGCGTTTCTCACGTCTCGCATTGTCTGCAGCATTTCGAGCTTCCACCTTGGCGACCACCGCAGCGTCACGGGACTTTCTCGCTTGCTGCTCCGCGGCGCGGGCACGCTCGGCTTCGGTGACTGCTTTCGCCTGGGCATCAACGGCTTCGTTTCTCGCATCGACAGCATCGTTTCGTGCGGCAACCGCTTCCTGTCGCTCTTGATCAAGTTCACGGTTCTTGAAAATGATCACAGCCACAACGGACAACACTGCGGCGATCGCGGTACCCGCCGCTAGCTTTGAAAACGTCGCAAGACGCTTTCGGCTGGCACGTTTTTGCTCCAACTTCGTGAGCAGGTCACGGTGCTTCGGGTTCTCCGCATCAAGAATCGAAATTCCCAGCTCATAGTTTTCCAATCTCAACGCGTTTGTCGCGTACTCGATCGTCGCGACTTGCAAACCCGATTGAGCACGAAGGTTCTCTGGCCATAGTTTCAATGCTTCTTCGAAACCGAATCGAGCCCTCGCGAACTGGTCGCTATTGTTCTGGCGCTTCGCTTCCGCCAAGTGCTCGTTCGCGCTTTCGCAAAGCGCGACGCTTTCACGGTGTGATTGGTATTCGCGAAGAGCTGCTTGCAGCGCTGGAACGCCCTGATAGCGATCGTCGACATTGGTGGCCATCGCCCGGCGAGCAATGTCAATCAGCTCTCCCGATTCAGTCGTCGGGACGATTTCGTTGGCGGCGGCCGCAAACAATGCTTCCTGGACGTCACCGGATCGCGGGTGCGGTGGCAACCCGGTCACGATCTCATACAGCACCGCTCCGAGCAAATACACATCGCTGACGACACCCAATTCGGATGAGTTGTGCGTCGCCATCTCGGGCGCCATATAAGCCGGCGTCCCCGCAGGACCGGAAGCGAGCGCCGCCCAAGGTTGATCCGGATCTTCCTTGATGGAGACGGCGATGCCCCAGTCCATGACCGAGACCTCGCCAAACTCACCGATCATCACATTGTGGGGTTTGATGTCGCGATGAAGAAAGTTTCGGTCGTGTGCGAATGCGATGGCATCACACACTTTCATGAGAATCTCAAGGTTTTCGGTGAGCGACTTCTGCTCAATCAATTCGTTCCAGGCCAAGCCCTGAACGTGCTTCATCGCGTAGAACGGCGTGCCCTTTGTGTCACGACCCAACTCATAGATCGGCACAATGTTCGGGTGTTCGAGCTTTCCCGTGACGACGACTTCGGAAATAAACTGGCCTTCGCCCAAACTGCCTGCGGCGGCGAGTTCGGGTCTCGGGATCTTAACCGCGACGTGACGATCAAGCGAAGCCTGGCGTGCCGACCAGACTTTGCCCATGCTGCCTTCGCCGATCACCTCGGTGAGTTGGTAGTCGCCATCAACTTGCTCTCCCAAGGACGCGATGCGGCGTGTAGCGATACTCAACGTTTGCGCCGACTTCGTATCCACCATCGCGCTGGTGGTGTTGAGCGTACTCGTCGGCCGTGAGTCACGATGGGCCTGCTGACCGCTGATGGTCGACTCCGATGTCGCACCATCTTCCATGTGCCAAGCCTGACCGATGCGTCGCTTGAAGTGCGGCGATAAACGACGCGGCTTGACGAGGTCTTCGCTGTTTGGCTGCTTGGTGCCGAGCTCCACTTCCGTCGATTCCGTCGACGGGGGCTTTTGCAGCTCCTCGTCGCCACGTCCGGTCACGGATGGTTCCGGTGCTTCTTCCGCACCGACGTTACCATCTGCAGGATCTTCGACGGGCGTCTCCACAACCGTTTCAGCGCCCGTGTAGAAAATGCCGCAGCTACCGCAGCGTCCGTTTTCTTGGTCTCGATCGGTGCCGTGCGCACCGCAGTATGTGCAGATCAGTGCCATGAGTTTCTCTGTTTTGGCATGGTGTTACATGCTGGCCCGGGACCTCGCCGACGGGCTTGATTGGTTTGATTCATCATTTGGGCCGTCAAAACGACCCCGCCAGCGGAGATCATCGAGACGCTTCCAAGTTGTTCCATTGCTGTCCGTTGGTCAGGCTCGGTGAGCTCTTCGGATGTTTGATCTTTGTTTCGCTTGATCGCTTTTTTTGAAGCGATTTCATCGTCGTCGATTTGTTCGGGATCCATACTCGGCTCCGGCGGATCCGCAGAAGGCACCGACGCCGTTGATTCCACCTCGTCGGCCTTTGCCTCAATGGGTTGGCCGTCACGGATGATAAAGTCCAGCACGAGGCGTTCAGTTTGGCCTTCGATCAAGTAGATGCGATAGCGATCGTCGGGCAACTTCTTGAACAGTTCCGGCAATTGACTCAGCTCAAAGCCTGCCTCGGAATCCTTGTCGACCATGCTTTGCAGTCGATACTCCTGATCGTCCTGAGTGAGTCGAACCTCACCTTCTTCACCGAACGAGACGATTCTCAGGACGTAGTAGCGTTGGTGGCTATTGTCCGTGGTTCCGATCGAGTTGTTGAGTTCCTGTGCTGCTTCGTTGACGAAGACACGTTGCACGTCACGATCAAACGAAGAGCCGATCGCATCCGCGATCACCGGTTCGCTCGACTCTTCCTCGGGAACAGTGATAAAAATCGGGAAGATGGCCGCAGATACTTCGATGGTGAGAACTTGCGAGCCCAGCTGCGACGTGGTCAGCAAGGACGCCCCGCCGGCGAACAACTGAATCGTGCCTCCCGCGAGTTCCCGAATGCTCAATCCGATATTGATATCCGCAGACGGATTCGAGGGATCCGGCGCGTCTTCGTATTCGTGCCGAACATCGGTTCCCACGCTCGCAACGGCAACGTTGGTTTGCACCACCTGGGCGCGCAGATCTTCGGGCGGAACAGTGGGAACGGGATTGATCTGATCGCCTTCGTCCCAATCGACTTCAACACTGATATTTGTTCCGAACGAGTCTGTCAGGGCCACGTTGATCGTCGCGATTCGATTGGAATCTGAAAGTGCCGATCCGACGCTGGAACTTGCCGCGAAAGGATTGGACGCATTGAAAAGCTGTCCGCTGACCGAACCCGAACCGGTCGTGATCACTGCGTTGTCGTTGAACGTAAGTCCTCCGCCGGTTGACGCATCCAGTGAAACGGTGCCGCCCAAAGCCGACAAATCTCCGTCTTGATTGAGCGCGACCGTCGAAGCCGCCAGGTCGATATTACCCGATGTCCCCGCCGTGATCGCATTATCGACTTGCAATGAGTTCGCAGCCTGGATGTCGATATCACCATCGACCGTTGACACACCGTCGACCACCAAGTCGTCGACATCGGAAACGAAGACAGCACCGGTCCCGGTGACGGTTGCGGTCAGCGATTGCACGGCAACGTCCAGGGCTCCCGATGCAGCGTTGCTGCCGATATCTCCCGCAGAGGTTAGGTTCAGCTGTCCCTGCGATCGAACGTTGGCGTTATCGTTGTTAACGGCTTCGTTGATCGTTCCAGACGAAGCAACGATCGAGATATCACCGCTCTCCGCTTCGACGGAATCGTCGGCAAGGACCACGCTGCCGGTCGAGACAATCTCAATCGCTCCAGTTCCAGAGTTGTTCAAAGTCGCGTTTCCGGTAGCGCCTTGTCCGATGTTGATATCGGGTGCCTCGATGCGAAGCGTCGTCGAGTCGCCTCCCGCGGAAACAGTGGTTCCGCTGTCAATCGTCAAATTATTGGTGGATTGAAGCGTGATCGAACTACCGGCGATACTTTGATTCAAGTCCAATGTCGCTGCCGATAACAAGATCCCTCCACCGTTGGTTGAAATCGCTTCGTCAACTTGAAGCGTTCCCGATGTAGCTAGCTCCAGAGTCCCACCCGAAGTCGTCAGACCGGCTTGACCGTCTGGCGTTACACCGATGATCAGGTCATCCGCTTCGTTCACATAAATGCCGCCATTCCCGGTAGCCGAAAGCGTCGTGACATCGGTCTCGATTCGATCGGAACTGGTCCCGACCGACCCCGATGCACTCAGTGAGAGTGATCCGGAAGTGGTGAACTCGGCAGCGGTATCGGACCCTGACTCAACGATCGATCCGGAGCTTGCTTCGATAACGACGGCGCCTGACCCGACGTCGACGGCATCAACCTGAACATCACCGCTTGTTGCTTGATAGGTGAAGTCGCCGTTTCGCACCGACAAATCGACTTGATTGATCGAATGATTCGCACCGATCGCGATCTGATCCGCATTGGAAAAGTCAAGATTGATCGTTCCGGCGGCGCTGCTCTGTACGGTAAGGGTGACATCGGTAATCGTGCTTCCAGTGGTTTCTTGCAAATGGAAATCACCCAGGCCATCCGATTCGATCACAAGCGAGATTGCTCCCTCGATGTCGAGCTCATTGGTCGCACTGCCGATCGATTGTGCGACCAACGTCAATCCGCCTTGAACGCTTACCTCCGTAACACCCGTGGGTTGCGCGACGACGATGGCGTTCGTTCCCGTGTTGATCGTTACATCACCCGTGCCACCACCAATACCATGTTCTTCGATAGTGAGGTCGCCGCCCGTTGTCGATAAGGCGATCAACCCACTACCGGTATTGCGTATCGATTCGGTTCCTGCAGACCCCGAACCGATGCCGATCGACACGGCATCGATTTGAAGTGTGGTTCCGGCACCTCCCGCGATCACCTGAAAGCCATCGGCAATGTCGACATTTGCTGTTGAAGTGATTTGTACATCGCCACCGGAAACGTCGGCGTTCACGTCCACCTGGCCTGATGAAATCAGAATCGCACCACTACCGGAATTGATTGTTTCCGCGACTCGGAGGTCTCCGCCGGAGGAGACTGAGATCGAACCGTTGCTTGAAGTCGTCAAACCGACGATCCCCGAATCGCCCGTCGTGACTTCGAGCTGATCGGTTTCATTGATCGCGATCAGGCCTCCCGCAGTAGTCCGTGCGGCGAACGTATCCACGGCGGTTTGAATCGCACCGCCCGAACCACCGCCGATCGATCCGGACGCGACAAGCGTTAGTTGCGATGCCGACGCATTGGGGATCACCGACATCAGCCGATCAATCTGTCCGCTGGTCGCTTCGATGGTGAGATTCGCCGTCCCCGTACTGAGACTACCGAGGACCACATCTCCGGATGTTGCCGTGTAGGTGAAGTCTCTGTTCGCAGTCTGATGGCTGACCGCATTGATTTGATGACTGTCAGCGATTTGAACCGCATCTGCGTTGCTGTAGGCAATGTCGAGTTCGCCGAACCCTGTTCCACTAACCGTGACGTCCAGTTCGGCTATCGTCGCTGCCGTCAATTCCCCAAGATAGATTCCACCGGCACCACTATCGGTCAAAGCCAGCGACGTCGCGCCGTCGACTTCGAGTCGCGACGTACTCGAACCGATCGTTCCCGAAATTACTTCGAGCGCTCCCGTCGAAGTAACTTCTGCATTCCCGCTAGCCTGGATCACATTGATGGTCGGCGAAGCCAACGTGATTGTGCCAGCACCACTCGTGATCGCGAATTCACCGAGCGACATACTCGTTGTTGCGTTCATCGCCAATGCCGAAGCGGAGGCGTTGACGAGGGATGCGGCCGATGTGGTTCCGGAATTGATTTGGATTTGATCGGCGTCGATTGCGATTCCCGTTCCGCTGGCGTTGATTTGAGACCCTCCCGCTAGGTCAACCAGTCCGGTCGCGTCGATGTCGATTCCTGTGCCCGATACGTTGGCGTTCAAGTCGGCCGAGGAGACTTGCAGCGACACCGTTCCTGATGTGCTGCTTACGGATGCGTCAACAGTCAAGGCGGAATTTGACTCAACCGAAACATCGCCCGAGGCGGTTAGTCCGCTCACACTGTTGCTCCCGGATCCGATTCGCAGTCCATCAGCATCCCGGATCGCAATCACACCTCCGACGCTGGACGCGGCAAGACTGGTGACTGCAATGTCCAGCGAGTTGGTTCCCGAAACTCCAATGTCACCCTGTGAGTTCAGCGTTAGTGTTCCGAGGGACGTCACGCTCGCATTCCCCGTCGCGAGATCAAGAATCGATCCGGCAGTGGCTTCCAAGTACACATCTGCGTTGGCCGTTTGCACCGCAGCGTCACCGAGCACGAGATCACCGGAACCGGCTGTGTAGGACAACGAACGATCCTGTTCGTCCAGATCCGCACTCGTGATCGAGTGGTTGTCATCAATGTCGATAACATCCGTATTCGAAAAACCGATGTCGATCGTCCCGTATCCGCTGGCGGCAACGTCAATGGCTACCGAGCCGATCGAAGCCGAGTTCAACTCGTTGATGTGAATCCCGCCCGCACCCGTATCCACAAGCGTTAGCGACGTGACCCCATCGACATCCAAGTTCGCGACGGCGGTCCCGATCGAAGAGGCTCGTAGGGTTAATGCACCGTTGGAAGTTATCTCCGGCGTACCCGTTGCTTGATTGACGATGATTCCTCCAGTTGCCGCATCAATCGACACACCGCCATTGACCGCATGAATCGCGTATTCATCGAGCGTGACACTGCCGGTGATGACCAACGTGATCTCGGCGTTGCCGAGACTCTGAATTGACCCCGCGCCAGTCGACCCGGCGCCCACAGAAAGCTGTCCGGCGTCGATCGTCAAAGCACTCGCCGAGGCACCTGCAACCAACTGGTTTCCCGAATTGATTGTCACCGTTCCGGTTGCATCCAAATCGAACCCCGTTTCGCCTCGTGCGTCGGCATTTAACGTGAAGCCTGCGGCAGACAACACAAGACTTCCGGCGTTCGCTTCAACGGTTTCGTCGACGATGACATTGCCGCCAGCAACCAAAGAGATATCGCCGCTGGTGGTCGCTGAAATTCCACTCGGTGCACCAATCGTGAGGTCGTTGGCTTCATTGATAAAAATTCCACCGGTCGACGTTTCTGCTGAAAGCGACGCGATGTCGGTATCGAGCGACGCATCAGACGCCGAAGATCCGATCCCGTTTGTCGCGTTCAGGGTTACAAGACCTTGCGACGTGAGCTTTGCTGTTGTCGATGCGGTGGACTCAAGGATCGCCCCGGCGTTGGTCGTCAAGGTGATCCCGGCACTTCCCGTGTCGATGCCCGCGTTGGCAAGCAAGATGTCGCCATTCGTTGTCGAATAGCTAAACGAGCGATTGAAGCCAGACTGATCGACCCGGTTAACGACTTGACCGGCAGCGATGTCGACAACATCGGTATTGAAGAAGTCAATGTCGATCGAGCCCGAACCTCCCGACTCGATCGTAACGGAAACATCCGTAATGGAGTTGGCGTCGACCTCAGCTAGGTAGACGTCACCCGATCCAGAGTCACGAAGGATCAATGAAGTCGCCTCTGCGACATCCAATCGATTCGTCGCCGAACCGATCGTCGCGGCGTCGATGGTGATCGCACCGGTTGATCTCAGTTCAGAAACGCCACTCGCGTTGGAGGCCAACACTGCATTGACGCCGGCATCGATCGAAAGCCCCCCGGTTCCGGACGAGATCGCATGCTCTTCCAGGTTGAGATCGCTGGTGACGACCAAGTTCACCGACCCCGTTCCTGTGTTGCGGATCGTCTCGTTGTTCAGTGAACCGCCGGCAATCGAAGTCGATCCGGCATTGATTTGGACGGATGTCGAATCCCCACCGCCCAGCAACTGACTACCAGTCGCCAGCGTCAGCGTTGAGGTTGTTCCAATCGTGATGTTCTGCCCGGAAATCGTGGCATTCGCGGTCAAAGAACTGGCGGTAACTGAGACGTCACCGTTCGATGAACTGACAGTCTGATCGACAACAATCGAACCCGATGAACTGAGGTCGATCCCATCAACGACATTGATGCCCGCGATGCCGTTTCCCGTTCCCACCACGAGACCGCCCGCTTGATTGACGAACGCACCGCCCGCCGTTGATCCGATCGCGATCGTTCCGACGTTGGTGTCCAAGGACTGGCCAGACGATCCAACTCCAGCGGATGCGACCAAAGTCAACGTTCCAGTCGTGCTCACATTGACGTTCGAATTGTTGTTCAGTTCGGAGATCGAACCGTTGTTAGCAGTGATCCTCACGTCGGCAGATCCCGCGTCGATTCCGTTATCTGCGATGCGAACGTTTCCTGAACCCGCGGTGTAATCAAATGCGCGACCGTTGGTCGCTTGCGAAAGCGAAATCAGATGATCTCCGCCGACGT
>JBCCOI010000237.1:0-10504 GCA_039025515.1 Planctomycetota bacterium | reverse complement strand
GCCCGTCTTCCCGGGACGACAAGACATCTTGCACGGTCAACACATTCATCGACCGGATTCGGTGGACGTTGACCTGTACCGTTTCGAAGTACAGCTTGATGCCGGACGTGAATTCGGCACGTTGACCGTCGAGTCCTTTGCCGAACGATTGGCCGATTCGAGTTTGCTCGACACGACTCTGACTCTATTCGAGGACGTCTCCGCTTCGGCCGTCACGAACTTCGGCCTTGGCTCGGATGTTTCGGTACGAATTGATTCACAGTTGCCCGGTGATATGGGCAACCGCTCTCGGATCGAGTTCATCCAGACCAACCGTAGCGTTGGCGACACGGACGTCCGCGTCGATCGCATCGCAGCCGACAATGGCGAGTTGATTGAAAACGCGATCCGTGTTGATTTGCCCCGACGTGGCCCCGCGATCACTTCATTGACCGTCAGCGAAGTCATCGATGCGATCCACAATGATCCCTTCGCGAGCACTCTCTTCGAGTTGAGCATCGTCGATGGAGATGGCAGCGAAGACCTTATCGATGCACCGCTCTCCAGCTTCAATCCGATTCGTTTGGCGGATGGGGGCACGGTACCGCTTACACGGAACGACGACTACTTCAGCGAAGACTCTTTGCTGACCGCCCAGCTGTCCAACGGTGTCTATTACATCGGCGTCGCGGCGAGCGGAAACGATACCTATGACCCCGCTCTCGAAGGCAGCGCCGTCGGCGGCCGAACGCAGGGCGAGTACGAACTGCTGGTCAAGTTCGAACCGCAAGTCAGTCAGACGGATGTGATTCGCGATCTCGATTCCGATCGTATCGGCGTTCCCGGAACCGCAATCGATGGGGACCTGGACGGCCGCCCATCCGGAGTCAAGAACTTTTGGTTCCAGACGCGGCCTCAAGAACGCGTTCTCGAAGTCGTCTCCAGTGGTAGCGGATTGGTTGCCGGCGAGACGATCACGATTACGGCTGCCGACGGAGCCACGCGTCGATTCGAGTTTATTCCATTCGGCCAGAATGCCTCTCCCGGCAACATCCCTGTCCGTTTCAGCCCGCTGAACACCATTTCCGACGTGACCGTCAACTTGGCGGCTGCGATCAACACAAATGGGGCGGTTTTGGGAATAAGTGCGACGCCAGAAGTCGATGCGAACGATCCCAACGCACCCGCGTTCCTGGTGCTCAGTGGCGAGCGAGCCGTTTCGTTTAGCGCGGACTTCCAAGGAATCAATGCGCTTGGAAGAACACTGTTCGTCGACAAGATCGCGACCGTGGTTGCTGATGGAAGCTTGGATCAGCCGTTCAACAACATCAACGGCATCGCGGGCAACGGCGCGTTCACTTCTGCGTTACCCGGTGACATTGTCCGAGTCGTCGGGAACGGCGGACAAGACAACGACATCTCCACGCCAGCCGATAACTTTGCGTACCAGGTCGGTGTTGCCGAGATCGGTGGCGGGATCTTACCAGACGGTCGACACTTGGACATTCCGCAGGGCGTGACGATGATGGTCGACGCCGGTGCGGCGTTCAAACTTCGATCGTCAACGGTCAGCGTCGGAAGCAATAACTTGCTCTCTGATCGCAGCGGCGGTGCATTGCAAGTCTTGGGAACGCCGACGCTTTTGGAACTGCGTGATCCGACATTCGACGGAAACACGGTTACGGATCCCGGTCTCGTACCGCTCGGTTCCTCCGGCAACGTGGTCTTCACCAGCACGCGAGATCGATCCGTTGACGTCGCATCGAGTGGAAACAGCCCGGCGCCTTCCGAAGGCAATTGGGGCGGATTGATTTTCCGAAGTGACTTCGATCGTCTCGAAGGCCGTGGAAACTTGGAAGACGAAGGTATCTTCCTGCAGGTCGTGAACCACGCCGACATTCGTTTCGGCGGTGGCAGCAACATTCTGATCAATTCGGTGCAGCAAACGGTCAACCCGATCCAGATTGTTGACTTGCGCCCGACGATCACGTTTAACCAGATCACCAATAACGCCAGCGCCGCAATGAGTGCGTCGCCGGACGCTTTCTTGGAAACACGATTCCAAGAGCCCCGCTTCCAACAAGCCGGAGCGTTCACGGCAGACTACGGCCGCATCGGCCCGGACATCCGCCAAAACCTGATCGTTGACAACAGCATCAACGGCCTGTTCATTCGGACGGTGACTGGTGTCGATGAGCCGGCTCGTCAGATTACCGTTGCGGCCCACATCGATGACGTCGATGTCGTTCACTACATCGCCGAAAACATCTTGATCGCGGGACAGCCTGGCGGTCCCATCCAAGATGGCGTCCGGCCTGACGTCTCGTCCGTTTCGACGCAGACGACTGGTGGCGGTTCGCTGCCGATCGGCGACATCGATTATCGCCTCACATTCGTTGACGGCTCAGGCTTCGAGTCTTTGGCGAGTGATGCGACCGCCTCGGTGACGACGGATAGTGTATCGCGTCAGATCCAACTGCTCAATCTGCCATTGATTTCAAACGGCAGCGATTACTTGACGCGTCGCCTCTACCGCTTGGACCCGGACAGCGGGCAATATCTGCTCATCGCGGAACTCAATCGTTCTGATGCAACGTTTGTCGACGATGGCTCGGTGGCCGGTGGTGCGATTCTTGATCTCACCCGAAGCGGCGTTCGGGCTCGACTGGACGGTTCGCTGGTGATCGATCCCAATACCGTGGTCAAATTCCGCGGTGCACGGATCGAGCTGGATCACGGCACACAGCTCTTGGCCGAAGGTACACGTGGTCAGGGCATCGTATTCACCAGTGCTCTGGATGATCGGTTTGGAGCCGGCGGGTCGTTCGACACGAACGAGGACTCGGCTACTCCGGGCGGCGGTGCCCTACCTGCCCGTGGCGACTGGTCGGGCATCTATGCGAGTCCAACGGCTCATGTGAGCTTGGACTATGCCGTCATCGCTTATGGCGGTGGAGTGAGTTTGATCGAAGGCGGTCAAAGCCGAGGCTTCGCCGCGCTCGAGCTGCAGCAGGCTTCCGCTCGCGTCACCAATAGCCGTTTCGAGTACAACGATCACGGGCAGGATGGGTCCGGACCGGTTGGACGTAACGGTCGACTCGCGATTACGCCGGCAACGATCTACGGTCGATTCACGCAGCCGGTGCTGGTGGGCAACCAGTTCATCGATAACCACGGAACGATCATCGATCTCGACCTTGCATCCATGACCGATGACCTGGTCATCGATGCGGGCCGTCAAACCGGTGGTATCGAACGTCTGGATGACTTGATCGACAATCACGGCCCATTGATTCGCCGCAACACCACCGATAGCGAGGCCAGTCCGGTTGCCGGCGAGCGTCAACTGAATGGTCTTCGAATCCGCGGCGGCGAACTGGTCGCGGGCAGCGTGTGGGATGACACGGACATTGCCCATGTGCTGTTCGAATCGGTCGTCGTTGGCAACTATGTTTCCAGCGGTGGTCTCGTGCTGCGAAGTCGTCCCGATGAGAGCTTGGTCGTTAAGTTGGCCGGGCGCGGGACTCCCAACAGCGATACCGCCGGTACCGGTATCACCGCGACCGGCTCGACGGGAGATATCTCCGATCGTATTGGCGGAACGGTTCAAGTGCTCGGTCTGCCCGGTGCCCCTGTCGTCCTCACCAGTCTGAAAGATGACTCGGTTGGGGCAGGACGCCGCATCGATGGAACGGCTCAGAACGATACGAACGGCGATTCGTTTGGTAGTCGTCCGTCCAGCAATGACTGGCGAAGCCTCTTCTTCGACACACTCAGCAATGACCGAAACTTGTCTGTCGTTCTGGAGCAAGAGTCTTCAAACGCGGCGCCTCCGGGACTGAATTCTTCGGTTCAGAACGCCCAGATTTTGGGTGACCTGGCTGAGCGACTGACCGCTAGCGATGAAGTGAGCCGGCTTGGCTTCGAGGTCGACGGATTCATCAGTGCCCCCGGTGACATCGACACGTATTCGTTCACCGCCGTTGCCGGTACTCAAATCTGGGTGGACGTTGACAAGACATCGATCGGGTTGGACACGGTGGTCGAAGTCATCGATGACCTCGGCAACGTGATCGCACGTTCGGATGACAGCTTTGTCGAGATTGAGAACGAAAGCGAACTCGATATTCTCGACAGTGAGATTCTCGCCGGACCGCTCGGTAACGCGGATAGCCCGCTGACCCGGCGTTGGAGCAATGGTGAGTACTACGACGATGCATCGGCGAACCTGAAAGATGCCGGCTTGAGAATTACACTCCCTGGCGTCGTCGGAACGCGAAGCAGTTACTTCGTTCGCGTTCGATCGGCATCCATTGATCCGGGTGACATCGCGGGCGGTGCGACCAGTGGCGCGTACAACTTCCAAAATCGGCTTCGAGAGGAGCAAGACTTCCCTGGCAGCGTAGTTCGTTTCGCTCAAATCCGCTACGCAAACCACGGGATCCACGTCCAAGGCTTGCCCGGTAGCTCGCCGTTGGTCGGCGAAGCGCAAGAGAACGAATCCGTCGATCCGTTTTCGCCCGAAGCTCGCGGTCAAGTCATCGCGCCGTTTAGCGGCGGGTACGGTATTGAAGGTGAGCCTCGCTACGGAAGTGATGTTTACGCGAGTAACGACGTCATCAACGGTGGTGTCTTCGCCCCGTTTGATTTCTTTAATCCGTCAGTGATTAACTCACGTCCTCAGAACCTTGGCGATCTTGTCGACTCGAAAACGGGGACGATCAGCGTAGGCGGTCAGCTCGCAACCAATTCGGATGTTGACTTCTATCAGTTTGATATTGATCGCGCGGGCGAGCTTGATGATGCACGACGTGCGACCATCTTTGATATCGATTACGCCGATGGGTTTGACCGGCCTGACACAAACATTAGCGTGTTCTATTCGCCGAGCGGAAATCCTTCGACGGCGCGATTGGTATTGTTCGGCCAAAGCAGCAACGTTCTAGATGATTTGAACAGCCCGCTCAGCACGCAACTCGCAGGCGAGTTGCTGGAGCGAGGGTCGATCAGCACGAACGATCCTTTGATCGGTCCCATTGCATTGCCAGCAGGCAGTTATTTCGTGGCGGTGACAGATGCGGGACGCATCCCGACACAACTGACGGACAATACACGTGTTCGCCGCTCACCGGTCGAGTCGACCGTTCGTATCTTCGACGACCACGTCGAGTCCATCGGTGGAACGACGGCTGAGGCGCCCGTGCTGCGTGAGTTCGTTGACACGACTTCCGCGGGTTGGACGATCACCGAAGAGCGTGGAAATGACCAGGGGCACGGTCGAGTTTCGACTTTCGACTCTGTTGCTTCCAGCACTCGGGTTGCATCCAGCACTCCGATTGTCGCCAACCCCGGCTTTTTCCCGCAAGCTTCGCAGACGCTCGAGGGGCGAACCGGGAATCCGCCGACGGAACTTCCGATCGACATCCCCGAGAGCGCCTACGTTGCCGATCAGTTGATCCTGGCCTTTCGGGACAACGTTCCCGAGGCGGCGAAACAGTTGCTGCTCGGACGCGAGGGGCTGGAGATCACGAAATCGTTCCAAACCATCAGTGCCGTTGTTGTCTCAACGCAGCCGGGAGAAGACATCCCCGAGTTGGCTTATCGACTTTCGGGAATGCCGGAAATCGAATACGCCGAGCCAGACTTCTTGATGCAGCCGACGTTTGTTCCCAACGACCCACTGTATCCTCAGCAATGGCACTACGACAACGTTGGCCAAACCGGAGGAACCCCCGGTGCTGATATCAGTCTTGAAGAGGCCTGGGACATCACGACCGGTGATCCAAACGTCGTCGTCGCAGTGATCGACTCGGGTATCGATCTCACCCACCCGGACTTGGTCTCCAGCCTGTGGGTCAACCCCGGCGAGATTCCCGGTGACGGAATCGATAATGACGGAAACGGCTACATCGACGACATCAACGGGATCGACCCGGTCGAAGGCGATGTGATCCCGCAAGATATCATCGGTCACGGTACTCACGTCGCGGGTACCGTTGGTGCTACCGGAAACAACGGAATCGGGGTTAGCGGCGTCAACCAGAACGTCAGCTTGATGATCTTGCGCAACTGCGACATCTTCTGCCCGCAATCGGCTTCGATCGAATCCGTTGAATATGCGACGATGATGCGGCTCAATCACGGCATCAACGTTGTTGCGAGTAACAACAGTTACGGCGGTCGGTTCCCAAGTATTGCCGCTCAGCAGTCGATCGAAGCGCACAACGCGGCTGGCATTCTTTTCGTTGCTTCGTCGGGCAATGATGGTCTCGACAATGATCTCTTCCCGCACTACCCCGACGGATATGACTTGGAGGGAATCCTCTCCGTTGGTGCGTCGAACGATAATGACTTTAGCGCAGGGTTTAGCAACGTCGGTGCCGCGAGTGTTGACATTCACGCACCCGGTGACGGTATTCTCAGCACCACGCTTGGCGGGACGTACGGGCTCAACAGTGGAACGTCGATGGCATCGCCGCACGTTGCCGGTGTTGCAGGGCTATTAGGGGCCGTCGCACCGAATGCCAATCTCTTTGAGATCAAGGCAGCCATCATGAACGGCTCCGATCAGCTTCCACAACTCAACGGGCTGACCGTGAGTGGTGGGCGACTGAATGCTTTCGGAGCAATCCAGGCACTGCCGACGACGTCCAGCCGTAATGAGTCCTACTACTTCGATCGCAGTGAAGAGACAGGTGTTCTGCAGTCGAATCCGTTTGACCTGGTCGGATATACCGCAGAAGATCTTCCCCGCTTCTACTTCGATTTCTTTGTCCAGGCTTCTCGCAACGACACGATCACGGTGAGTGTGACGAGCGATCAGCAGCCCAACCCGATTACGCTGCCGATCAGTTTGCATACGCTTACGAATACCGTCTGGCAACAAGCGGTGCTTGATCTGGGTGTTGTCGCCGGCGATACCAACATTCGTGTCGAGTTCGTCTATGATGTCGACACAACCGAGACCGCTGAAGGTCTCTACCTTGACAACTTCATCGTCGGTTTCGCGGAACGCGGTGAGATGGTCGCCGACGCGTCATTTGGTCAGGCCCAGTTCACCAATCCTCCCACCAGCATTCCCGGTCATTATCAGCTTGAGATTCGTCCGGCGACTGACTACACGACGACGCTTCCGGTCAATTTGCTGATCGAAAGGTCGCTCGCGGCGGACCCACTCTTAATTGATCCGCTTTATTTGCAGTTCACATCCGGTCGCGGTTTGACGCCGTATGAAACGTTCTCGATCGATGTTTTCGATCGGGCGACCGGCATGGATGAAGTCTTTGTCTTCCAGTTCGTTCCCAACGATATCAACCTTCAAGACGCGAGCCTCGTTGTTCCCGGCGCCGTAGCGATCGGATACAACGTCACGGATCCTGAGATCGGTGGTACGGATTCGATCATCAACCGGGTCATCTCTGCGATCCAAACGCTGCCCGGTGAGTTGTCGTTCTACGATATCGAGCCACGCACGCTTCAGCTGACCAGTTCCTTCGACACGAACGACCGCCATGGTGAGTTCATCACAGTCGTTGCTCCTGATGCTTCGCAAATCAGTGATGGTGATACGTTCGTGCTCGGCGATGGAAGCCGCAGCATCACGTTTGAATTCAGCACCGACGGTTTCGTCTCGTTTGGAAACATTCGCGTTCCATTCACCGCCGGAATGACTTCGTCCGAAGTCGCCCGAAGCATGATCACGGTGATCAACTCGGGAGTCGTTCAGGGGACACTCGCCCTGAGAGCATCGACCGCGAGTGGTGCATGGGACTTTGACAATGTTCTTGATCCCGATGCACCTCCGACTGATGGTCGCGTCGCACTGCACGGCGCCGCAGCGGGTCGTTTCTTTGCAGTCGATACCATTGGCGACGCGCCTGCCGTCATCGATCGTGACGACGAGGGCAACCTTCGTCTGGCCGCGATCTTCCACAGTGGTGTGGGCGATCGAAACACGCTGCGAACGCAGGGCGCAGTCGTCATCGAGAACAACCAGGTTACCGAGACGCACGCCATCGGAATTTGGAGCGATCCGGGGAACCGCGGTACCGATCCGGAAGACGACCGTTCCTTCGCCGTCGGCGGCAGCTACTTGCAACTTCCACCGGCCGGGAATTCACAACTCGGCGGCGTGATCAACTTCCCCGAGCTGAATGACAGCGTCGACGGTGGCGTCGCTCCGGGAGTTGTCATCCAAAACAACATTGTCGACCGCGCCGGCTACACGGGGATCAAAGTTGACGGTGAGACCCGGCCCATGGTCATCGAATGGGACCATATTCTCTTCGTCTACGCGAGCGGGAACACCGTCCTCGACTCGCCCGGCGACATCATGGTTGCCGACGGGTTTGCGTTCGCTCTCGACGCCGGCGGCACGCGAGTGGTCTTCGAGTTTGAAGACATTAGTGGTGCACCGACCAACCTGGGCGGCAGTGGTGTCGCGGGGGGTGACGGATTCGTCGACGGCCACGTACCGGTTTATTACCGACTCGGTGAAGGTCCGACCTACAACCCGCCGCTTCCGGCTCCGGTTCGGAACGTCGGGTCGAGTGCTCATGAACTGATGCTGGCGATCTATGAATCGATCCAGGGAAGTATTCTGGTCACCAACGGCATGGTCGAGTTGGTGCGTCCGTACATCGGACCTTCGCTGACAGGCTTCGACGCACCCATCCAGCAGTCCATTGATGATGACATCATCTTCCCGCGACCGCAGTTCAGCGATCCGGGTGCCCTCGACTTCCTAAACCCGGCGGTGTATTTGGAAGGAGTGACCGGTATCTACGCGACGCAAGCGTTCCAAAAGCAATCGGGTGGTGCACGTGAGTCGATGCTCAACTTGGACCGCTTTGCCGGCGATCCGTTCGAGCTGCTGACTGAATTCAACTCGCAGACCGGTTTTGCGTCCAATGCCCCCGCTCCGATGTTACCCATCGCCGAGGCACCGCAGCCGCTTGCCAAGGTGATTAACAACACGGTACGTGGTTCCGACGGCACCGAGGGCGCGGTCTTAGAAGACGGTTCGCTCTCTCCGGCGATCGAGCTTGCGACACGCGAGGCCAACGACACGATCTTCGGTGCCGTTGATCCCAAACTGGAAGTCAGTCATCGCGGTGCATACTTCACCACCGGCACGATCGGGGACAATGACAACTTCTTGACCGAGCTTGAGGACGTGGACCTGTTCAAGGTCGAGCTCGACGTCGGCGATCGACTGATCGTCGATATCGATACCGGTGATGACGGTCCATCGACGCACCTCCGAGTCTTTGATTCATCGGGCGTGGAAGTCGTCGTTGGCGAGTCGGGTGCCCTCCCAGAACACCTCAATCCGGGCTCCACGGTTGCGAATCCGGTTTTGGATGATGCAAACGAAAGAGACAGCTTCATTGATTTCACCGCACTCGAAAAAGACACTTACTTCGTCGGTGTGAGTAGCGTTGGAAACGATGTGTACGAAGCGAAGAGTCTGGCCGAGCGTTTGGAAGGTACCGGCGGAACCGGCGAGTACGATCTAGCGATCGAAGTCCTCGCACCTCGACAGTTCGTCTTCTCGCTCGACAGCCATCCGCTCGACCCATTCGACGCTGAGCAAATCAGCGGCAACATCAACGGAACGACCGCCAATGGTGGTCCGGCGGGTGCGGGAACTTTGGTCGGAACGACCTTCACGATTTCGCAGATTCCTGACTATTTGATTCCAACTCGTCCCGGCGATGCCTACGCCGGTGTGAACGCGGACGGCAACCGCGTAACGTTCGAATTCACGGGTGGAATCAACACGGTCGTGCTGCCCAATGGCAATATCAACGTGCCGATCTTGAACACCAACTTCCTGGGTGGCGGTGGTTATCGAGTACCCGACATCATGCGTGCCATTGCGAACGCGATTAACGGGTACATCAACAACCCGGCGATTCCCAACCATGAGGTCGGTAACGGTCCCGACGGTTTGGATGGCCCCGTGACTCGCGTGACGGCTCAGGCTCTCGGCGGGCGCTTTGGTGACAACGTCGGAATCGATAACTTGACGCGTCAAAACGGATGCACGTTCGAGTTTGAGAACTGTCCATTTGGAATCTTCGGAACCATTGATTACGACAACGGATTTGGTCACGACCGACGTGAGTCGGGTGGGACTAACGTTGTCGCCAATGGAACGCTTAGCGATTCGCAGGGCACGACCGAACTCTACACTTGGATTCATAACGCTGCGAAGATTGAGCTCAGCCCCGAAGCACGTGCGGCGGGCTTGCGTCTGGGACCGGATAACACCGGGCTGCTCGATCCTCGACTGGGAAATGCGAGCTACGCGACCGAATCCGATCAATTGCTTGCCGAGCAAGGCATCTTCGTTTCCAGCGGAGTGAGCGCGGCACTGCTCAACAACGTGGTCGTCAATGCCCATCAAAGCATCGTCCAGGAAGAATCAAGTGTCTTTGGTTTCGGTGGCCGAATCGACTCGTTCAACCCCGACATCAGCCCGAAACAGGGCAGCGTCGTTGCGGCCGGAAATACGTTCCAG
>JBCCOI010000236.1:0-10586 GCA_039025515.1 Planctomycetota bacterium | reverse complement strand
TTTTCGATGACGTAGAAGGCAAAGTAATAACTGCGGCAGAAAGCCCAGATAGTCAGCGCCAGTAGCAGATAGGCCTGCCAATCGCCGAGCTTCGTCGCAAGCAACCCGCATGCGAAACATGCGATAAAGAAAAAGAGCCCGCCCTTGATCCAAATCAAACGCGGACTCTTCAGATCACCCTTGCTCACTTTGCTTCGCGGTTGATCGGTTCGTCGATTACGATCGACTTGGGAAACGCTGCGGCTTCGTTGCCACCGCGATCGTCCCAACGCTTGTTTTGGCTGCGCCCCTTCGGCTGGTTCATCGGAATGTCCATGCCGCCGGCATCTCCAAGCATCGAATAAAGTCGATCCTCCATTTCTTTGACAACCGACTGATAGTCGGGATCATTAATCAGGTTCTTTGTTTCGCCCGGGTCGGTGGTCAAATCATAGAGCTCGTCAACATCCCAAAGTCCATAGTATGTGATGTACTTGAAGCGATCTCCACGGAGCGCGAACTGTGTCGGCGACTGAGGAAAGTTCTTCTCCCAGTAATAGACGTACAAGAAATAGTCACGCCACGGGAGCTTCGGATTGTTGGGGAGATCCAGAAAGCTCCGTCCGTCCATGTAGCCGGGAGTTTCCAAACCCGCAGCGTGCAAAATGGTTGGCCCGACGTCAATGTTTCCGATCACTTGTTCGACGACTTTGCCACCTTCAAACAGATCGGGGCACTGCATCATCATCGGCACTCGAATCGATGCCTCATACGAAACCCGTTTGTCGATCAGACCATGTTCTCCCCACATAAAACCGTTGTCGCCCATGTAAACAACCAGCGTTTCGTCATGGACGCCCATCTCTTTTAGCTGCGTTAACACGCGTCCAACGCTGTCGTCCACGGCAAGAATGGACTCACAATACCTTCGGTACAAATAGTCGAGACCCTTGTCGCTGTGGTATGAGAAGTCGATGCCGTGCCAACTGTTGCGCTGATCTCGAACCCAGCGTGGTGCATCGTTTTCTGGCTTCACCTCCTCACCACGAGGCAAGAAACTCAAGTCCGCGTTAGCGTACCTTCCTTGGTGTCTTTCAGCGGGTGTAAAGTTTGCGTGGACGGCTTTATGCGACAGGTACAGAAAAAATGGCGTTTCAGAATCCCTTTCCTTCAACCAATCGATTGCGTATTCCGTCAGCTCGTCGGTGATGTAGCCCTTTTGTTTGACACGGTCGCCATTGACATTCAGCGTGTACTTGGGTCCCGGTGGCAAATAGTTTCCCTGGCCACGAAAGCTGATCCAGTGATCGAATCCCGGACGCGGGTCGTCATGATGCCCGCCCATGTGCCATTTCCCGATGAATGCAGTGTCGTAACCCGCACGCTGCAAATACTGGGGAAAGAACAGTGTGCCCTCGGGGACGAGTCGGTTGTTGTCGATGACACGGTGCTTGTGGGTGTAAAGTCCCGTAAGGATCGAAGCTCGGCTCGGCGAGCAGAGGCTGGTGGTGACGAACGCGTTCTTCAGGTGAACCCCGTTTGATGCCAATGAATCCAAATGCGGCGTTTCCAGGAACGGATGGTCCATGAATCCCATCGCGTCGAAACGGTGATCGTCCGTCAGAACGAAAATCACATTTCTCGGTTTGACGCCATCGCGCTTCACCGTTGCCGGAAGCTCATCAGCGAACACTGAAGCCGGGGAGCCTGAAGTCAGGGAGCCCGAAGTCAGGGTTATCGCCGCCAGTAAACTCGCAATCACGAATCGGGTACGTCGCATCATTCTCAGTGTGGGAGGAGGACTCAGGGGGGAAGGAATATCACTGCAGCGCGTCTCTTCAAAAAACGCCAGACGAGTGGGAGGCCAGTTTAACCGGAAGCCTGGTAAACGAGTCCGGTCGGGAACAATTTGACGCCACCGCCGAGCCACGTTACGCTTTCAAAGTAGTGTAGCCGCGTTCACGTGCAGAAAGGACTTCGGTGCTTTCTCAGTTTTGGTCGGAGTTTGTTGAGTTCGAGGACTCGGCAATACCGTTTCCGTGGCAAGGTTGCACCCAACGGAGGCTCTCCACGGACTCTCGTCCCAGGAGTGCTTCCATCCCCACCCAAGCGGTCCGTTCGCAGAGACAACGCCGCTCCCGCCCACCTATCCCGCCTCAACACGATCGACGTCGATTTTGTTCGCTCAGACGATGAATGAGAGAACAAGCGAATTCGGATCAGCTTACACCCCAACCAAGATCACGGAGTTGCACTGATGCGTTGCCAAGGAAACCCAATCGGTCGGCGTGGCTTTTTGGCAGCCGGAACGCTTGGAGGAATCGGCCTCTCGCTCCCGGAACTGCTCATGCGGCAGGCGATGGCCGAACAAAAGCACTACGACTTCGTGGAAGCGAAAGCCAAGAGCGTCATCCACGTCTACCTCCCCGGAGGAATGGCTCAGCAGGAATCGTTCGACCCCAAGCCGTACAGCCCGATGGAATATCGCGGAGAGATGCGGACGATCAAAACGAACACGGGCGAAGTATTCAGCGAGTCGGTTCCACAGCTCGCCAAGCGGGCAGACAAGTTCAGCATCATTCGCTCGATGACCCACGGCGAAGCGGCTCACGAACGCGGCACACACAACATGTTTACCGGCTATAAGCCCAGTCCGGCGCTTCGGTATCCATCGTTCGGAGCGGTCGTCAGCCACGAATTCGGCCCACGCAATAATCTTCCTCCGTACGTTTGCATCCCGAATGTGCCCAACGAGTTCGCGGGGACCGGATACCTGCCCAGTAGCTACGCCGGATTCGCTCTGGGAAGTGATCCCGCGCAGAACGGATTCAGAGTGCGCGACTTGGATCTAGCCGGAGGTGTTGACGCCGAGCGATTCATGCGAAGAAAGAGTGCACTCGCCTCGGTCAACAACCATTTCGTTTCTGCGACGAGCGCCGACAACGTCTCAGCAATGAATACGTTCTACGAACGCGCCTACAGTTTGCTCGATACACCGGAGGCGAAAGCAGCTTTCGATATCGAAAAGGAAGACGCGAAGGTCCGCGACCGATATGGCCGCAATCAGGCCGGACAACGTCTGCTGATGGCTCGTCGCTTGGTCGAGGCCGGCACGAGACTCGTCACACTCACGTACGGCGGGTGGGACATGCACCAGAACATCACGAACGGTTTCAAAGGGCAAATGCCTCCGCTCGACCAAGGTCTTGCCGTGCTTTTGGATGATCTGTCCGATCGAGGCTTATTGGATGAAACGCTGGTCATGGTGAGCAGCGAGTTCGGCCGAACTCCAAAGGTCAATCAAGACGCCGGCCGAGACCACTGGCCCAAAGTCTTCTCTGTCATGTTGGCTGGAGGCGGGATTAAGGGCGGCATCATCCACGGGGCAAGCGACTCGACGGCCGCCGAACCGGAAGAGGACGCAGTCGGCCCCGCTGATCTCGCCACAACCATGTATCGACTGCTCGGCATTGTCGCCGACAAGGAGCTGATGGCTCCTGGCGATCGTCCGATCGAGATCGTCGATGGTGGCAAACTGATCGAACCATTGATGGTGTAGAACGGATGGGTACGTCCATAAGAAGTGGACGTCTTGCAGGGCCGAAACCCCCAATCGTTAGCGAATCGACGATGAATGCATTGAACCGCGGATACGCTCCACGTCTCTTTTGGTTGTTGACGTTGTGCTTGGGTTTCGTCACCCATGCATCAGCAACGCTTCCTGTCGTTACCAGTTTGGAACCACGCGGCGTCGTTCGTGGTGAAGAATCGGTGATCCAGTTCAAGGGCAGTCGGCTCAGCGATGCCTACAAGATCCTCTGCGACGTGCCGGGCATTGAGATCTTGGAGGTGAAAGCAGTCAACAATGGGCTGGCCGAAGTCAAACTGCGTGCAGCCGAGGACCTGACACCCGGTTTGTATCCGGTTCGGCTGATCACACGAAGCGGCATCGCCAACCTTCGCTTGATCGGTGTCGGTTCGATGCCGATCGTGAAGGAGGTGGAGCCCAACAACACGTTTGATCAGCCACAGCAGGTTTCGCTCAACCAGACAATCGATGGCGTCATCAAGCGTGAGGATGTCGACCACTTCCGCGTCAAGCTGGAGGCTGGTCAAACGATCAATGTGGAGATCGAAGGAATCCGTCTCGGTTTCACTCTTCGCAATCGCGACATCCTGGACCCCTACATCGCGATTTTGAACGGAGGTCGCTTCGAGGTCGCTTCGAGCGATGATTCGTCGCTGCTTCAACAAGACGGCTTTTGCACATTCACCGCCGATGAAGCGGGTGAGTATACGATCTTGGTTCGGCATAGTGCGTTTCAGGGCAGTGATCTTGGCGGCTACCGCCTGCACATCGGAACCTACCCGCGCCCGGTCGCGGTGTTTCCGGCGGGCGGCCCTCCGGCATCGACACTGCAAGCGAACTTGGTGATGTCGGATGGGTCACGACGGCAGACCGAAATCCAGTTGCCAGGCGAATCGTTTTCACGCTGGGGAGTCTCAACACAGGACGATTCAGGCATCACACCGTCGCCCAACTGGGTTCGAGTCAACGAGCTTCCAGTCGCACTCGAGCAAGAGCCGAACGACGATCGAAAGAAAGCCCCCGTCGTCAGCGTGCCGGGAGCCTACTGCGGCGTCATTGAAAAAGAAAACGACTTCGACTGCTTCACGTTCGAAGCCAAGAAGGGAACAAAGTATCGCGTCGAAGTCTTCGCACGAAACGTCTTGCGATCCCCCCTGGACGCGGTCGTCAACGTCTTCAATCCCAAGCACGCAACCCTGGTCTCCAGCGATGATAGTCGCGGCCGGATCGATCCCTTCTTGGAGTTCGACGCGAAGGAAGACGGTAAGCACACCGTCCGAATCTACGACCACCTCCGCAACGGAAGTCCCATCCACAACTATCGGATCGAAGTCACGATACCGGTACCGAAGGTGGAATTGTCCCTCAAAGAGCTTCGTCGCGATGAAGCACACGTGGTGAACGTTCCGATTGGTGGGCACTCCGCGATGGTCGTCAGTGCGAGACGCGATCGATACAACGGCGAAGTAAATTTGAACCTCACGGATTTGCCACCAGGCGTTACCGCGACGACGTTCCCGATGCCACCTGGACGACCGGAAGTACCTGTGCTGCTGACGGCGGCAGCCGACGCATCACATGACGCCTCACTCTTTACGATTAGCGCGAAGGGTGACGCGAAGAATCCGCTGATCGGCGGAACGCTAAGTCAAACGCACAAGCTGGTGCTTGGGCAGAATCGACGTGGCATGTGGAGTTATGAAACACAGCGTGCCGCGATGGCGGTCACGGATGCTGCACCGTTTTCCGTGGAAGTCGTGCAACCGAAGACTCCGATTGTCCGCAGTGGCAGCAAGAATCTGCGGGTGCGGGTGAAACGCAATGAGGGTTTCAATGATTCCATCGCGATCCGGACGCTGTACAACCCACCGGGCATCGGCATCAACAACAGCCGCTCGGTCGCTAAAGACAAAACCGAAGTCGATGTGCCGATCACGGCGAACGGTGGTGCCGGACTCGGCACTTGGCCCGTGATCTTTTTCGCGTACTACAACACGCCGAATGGCCAAGCCGTCACGGCAACCGCCCCGATCCAATTGACGGTCGAGAACTCGATGTTCAAGTACGAGTTCCCGAAGGCTGCCGGCGAACTGGGAGCAACGACCAGCATCACAATCCCAGTCGAGATCCTGCGTGAATACAAGGGTGAGGCCGAAGTGCAACTGGTTGGGATTCCAGCCGGAGTAACGAGTCCGCAACCCGTTCAGAAGATTACGCCTGAAACGACCACCGTCACCTTCCCAATTGAAATCGACGCGAAAGCGAAGGTCGGGAATCACAAGACTCTGGTCTGCCAATCACGCATCAAGCTGGATGGCGAAGTCATCGTGCAGACCAACGGCACGGGACAGCTTCGGATCGACAAGCCGTTGCCGCCCAAGAAAGATGCTCCCAAGGCTCCGGCCGTGAAGCCAAAGCCGGCGCAGCCAAAGGACAAACCGCTCAGTCGACTCGAGCAGTTACGTCAAAAGAAATAGAAGGTTGGGCATCCGCTCTACGAACCGATCGCGTCAATCGTGACACCCTATTGAGACAGTCTTTCTGCCATGAAACCATTCTTCGATCGCACATCCATGTACGGACTTGTCGTCGGCGGGATCTGTTTCGTCGCATCCATTTCACCGTCAGCGATGACTGCCGAAGAACCGGAAGAGTCATCGATCGGGAAGCGTGAGATCATTCGGCCGCCGCAAATCGCCGTGTATCCACCGGAGATCAGGCTCAACTCGGCACGCGATTTCCAATCATTCGTGGCCGTCCTACGGCGAGACGATGGGATCACCGAAGACGCCAGTGACCGCGTCACTTGGACGGTCGCAAACGAGTCTTTGGTGAAGCGGGAAGGCTTCCAGTTGAAGCCGGTCGCGGACGGATCGACGGAGTTGATTGCGGAATACCTTGGCGCCAAGGTGAAGATTCCCGTGACGGTCAGTGGAGCATCGAATCGTCCTCCGATCAGCTTCACCAACGATGTGATGCCCGTACTGACTCGCGCGAGCTGCAACACCGGCTCTTGTCATGGTGCGGCGCGGGGAAAAGACGGTTTTCAATTGAGTCTTTTTGGTTTTGATCCGCAGGGTGATTACAACCGCATCACACGCGAGATCGGATTCCGACGCATCAACCTTGCCGTTCCGGAACAAAGCTTGCTGATGGAGAAGGCGATCGGCGCCGTGCCTCACACCGGCGGCAAACTGTTCGACGAAAAGTCCGACTACTACGCCACGATGTTGGAGTGGCTCAAGGCTGGAGCGAAATTGGACGCGGCGGATGCGCCGCCACCAACCGTCGACTCTGTTGCGATCTATCCACCGCAAGCCGTGATCGAAGGCGAGGGTACAAAACAAAGGTTCGTCGCGGTTGCGAGCTACAGTGATGGAACCACTCGCGATGTGACTCGGCTCGCGGCGTTTTCGTCAAACAACTCAACGACGGCCGCCATCGACAATGGTGGAATCGTCACCGCGGGGCGACGCGGCGAGGCTTTCGTGATGGCGCGGTTTGACACGCACACGGTCGGCAGCCAGGTTCTCGCGCTGCCGTTAGATCTGCAATACGAAGCTCCCGAGATCACTGGAAACTACATCGATCAATTGGTCGGCAAGAAACTGCAGCAACTGCGAATCATCCCCAGTGGTCGCTGCACGGACGAAGAGTTTATCCGCCGGGTCACGCTGGACATTACCGGATTGCTTCCCACGGAAACCGAATACGAGGGGTTTCTCAGTGACCCCGCTCCGGACAAACGTGCCGCATTGATCGATCAACTTCTCGAACGAAAGGAGTTCAGTGAGATTTGGGCGATGAAGTTTGCCCAACTGCTGATGATCAAGAGTAGCAATCAAGTGAGCTACAAGTCTGCGTTCCTTTACGCGAATTGGTTGACGGATAAGTTTGCCCGCAACGTCCCCATTGATCAGATGGTGCGTGAGCTTTTGACCAGCACGGGCGGAACGTTCAACTCTCCCGCCACCAATTTCTACGAGATCGAAAGGGACACGCTGAAGACCGCTGAGAATGTCGCCCAGGTCTTCATGGGAATTCGAACGCAGTGCGCACAGTGTCATAACCATCCGTTTGATCGTTGGACGATGGACGACTACTACGGATTCGCATCGTTCTTCTCGCAAATCGGCCGAAAGGGTGGCGAGGACTATCGCGAACGGATCGTTTACAACCGGGGCGGCGGCGAAGTAAACCACTTGGTTACCAAGAAGCCAGTTCCCCCAAAGTTCTTGGGGGGTGACGCGCCCGAGACTCGCGGCAAAGACCGCCGCGCCGTTGTTGCCGAATGGTTAACCGGTCCGGAGAATCCATTCTTCTCCACCTCGATTGCCAATCGCGTTTGGGCTCATTACATGGGCGTCGGCTTGGTGGACCAAGTCGACGATATTCGTGTCAGTAACCCACCGAGCAATCCGGAGTTGTTTGACGTGTTGGGGGATAAGCTCGTCGAATACGACTTTGATTTCCGCCGTCTGGTCCGCGACATTTGCAACAGTGAAGCGTATCAGCGAAGCAGTGCGACCAATGCCACCAACGCACACGACACGCGGAACTATTCACACGCCATCATCCGCAGGATTCCGTCCGAGAGTCTGCTCGATTCAATCTGTCAGGTAACCGAAGCCCCGGACAAATTCAACGGATTACCGCTCGGAGCTCGCGCCGTGCAAATCGCCGATGGCCGCACCTCGAACTACTTCCTGACAACGTTTGGTCGGGCACCGCGTGCGACCGTCTGTGATTGTGAGGCGACGACGGACCCGTCACTCTCTCAGGCACTGCACTTGCTTAATGGAAGCACGACCAGCCGCAAGATCGCACAGGGGAACAAGATCAAGAGCTGGCTTGAGAAGGAAAAGCTATCGGAACAAGAAGTGATCGCTCGGATCTACGTGCGGTGTTTGTCACGACGACCGACGGTCACTGAAATGGAGAACCTTTCTCAATCCGTTTCGGAAGCCAGCAATAAGATCGCCGCGCTCGAAGATATTTTCTGGGCGGTGCTCAATAGCCGAGAGTTTGTCTTCAACCACTGATCAGTTAGATGCGATTCCTATTCAGCCTTATCGGACTAAGCGTCGCTGCCATCGCGGCATCCGCCGCGGAGCTTCCGAAGAAGGTCACCTTCGAAGAACATATCAAGCCGATCCTGCGGCAGCATTGCATGGTGTGCCACAACCAGGGCGAAATGGAGGGCGGACTCGCGCTCGATACGTACGGCGCATTGATCGAGGGTGGCGGAAGCGGTGAAATCGTTTTCGACGATGGCGACGTAGACGGCAGTCGGCTGTGGCAATTGGTCAACCACGATGACGAACCAGTCATGCCTCCGAGCGACGAGAAACTGCCAGCCGAACAATTGGCTTTGATACGCGCTTGGATCGAAGGCGGCGTGCTCGAAAATTCCGGTTCGGTTGCAAAGAAGAAAAAGAATACCGCGTTGGCTTTCGTCGCAACCGCGGGAGGCAAGCCGGAAGGGCCGGTCGCAATGCCCGAGACGACTCCGCTTGACACACCCGTCGTCACTTCACGAGCTCCCGCGATCTCCGCATTAGCAGCAAGCCCATGGGCCCCGCTGATTGCGGTTTCCGGTCAAAACCAAGTCGTTCTCTATCATAGCGAGACGTCAGAGTTACTCGGCGTCCTTCCGTTCCCCGAAGGAATCCCCCAGGACCTTAAGTTCAGCCGAGACGGATCCTATTTGATCGCCGGCGGTGGTCGGCATTCCGCCTTAGGATTGGTGGCCATTTATGACGTAAAAACTGGCCAGCGTGTCGGCACGGTCGGCGATGAGTTTGACACGGTCTTCGGTGCCGACGTGAACGAAACGATGACGCGGGTCGCTCTCGGAGGTCCTCAGCGGATGCTGAGGATCTACGACTTTGAGTCCGGCGAAGTCATCTTCGACATCAAGAAGCACACTGACTGGATCTATGCGGTTGCCTATAGCCCCGATGGCGTTCTCGTGGCTTCGGCGGATCGCGCCGGTGGGATTTCCGTTTGGGAAGCCGAAACGGGGCGGCACTATCTGGATTTGGTCGGTCATAAAGGTGCCGTCTATTCACTTTCGTGGCGCGACGATTCAAACGTCCTTGCCAGTGCGAGCGGCGATGGAACGGTCAAGCTTTGGGAGTTGAACGATGGCAAAGCCATTCGCACGATCAACGCCCACGGGGGTGGAGCCACCTCTGTTTCGTTTGATCATCAAGGACGAGTCGCGACCGCGGGCGCCGACAATCGAATCAAGCTGTGGGATGCAGCTGGTAAAGAGCTCAAATCGTTCGCACACGGATCGGAGGACATGCTCGAAGTCGCGGTCACCCATGATGGCAATCGTTTGATCGGCGGTAATTGGTCCGGCGAAGTCTTCAACTGTTCCGTGGCTGATCCCAAAAACGTGACTCGACTGGCCGCGAATCCAACTCCATTGAAAGCACGTGCGGACGCCCTGAAGCAGTCACTCGTCAGCGCGCAACAGAAGATCGAACCCGTCCGGCAAGCACTCGACCAAGCCAAACAACAGCTTACAGCCGCGAAAAAACCTCTCTTCGAATTACAAACGCAGATTGACGACGTCACGAAAAAGATAGCCGGACTCGAATCGACGATCGCGGCAACCAAATCGAGTATCGATCAATCGGCAAAACAGCTTCCTGCTGCAACAAGCGTTTCTCGCGATCTTCAAGATCTCGTAACGGCTGAGAGAGTTGCTGTGAAGTCGGATCCCTCGCGGCAAAGTAAGCTCGCGGAGTTGGAGCTGAAGCTCGCAAGCCACTTGACGACTTTGGCCAAGCAGCGGCAGGCAAAGCTGCAGGCGGAAGTAAGGGTTCCTCAATTCGATGGTCAGCTAAAGACGTTGCAAAGCAGCCTGGCAGAGCTCACGAAAAAGAAACAGCCACTGCAGCAACAAATTGCCCAAGCTGAGTCGGTGGTCGAAGTCGCCACGAAGAACTTCGAAGCGGCATCTGCGGTGGCCGGAGCGATCGAGTCAAAACTAAGCCGATACGAAGCC
>JBCCOI010000235.1:0-10615 GCA_039025515.1 Planctomycetota bacterium | reverse complement strand
TGGATGATGCAAACGGCAACGGCCCGCTCACCACGTCCCTCCGAAGTCGAGGCGCTCGCTTCGCTTCTGAAGGGTCTGAAAAGTCATTATGGATCGAAACCCGAAGACGCGAAGGCGCTGCTTTCGGTGGATGATCTAAACGCAGAGGACTTTGACGACGCAGATCTAGCGGCCTGGATGATGGCCGCCAGCACCGTTCTCAATCTCGACGAAGTCGTCAATAAGTAGGAATTCACGAAGATGCTGAATCAATTCGCGAATCAACTCACGCGGCGTTCGTTGTTCTCCGCTTCGGCTGCGGGCTTGGGAGCCGCCGCGCTCGCTTCGATCGATGCACCACATGCAAACGCCGATTCAACGCCCGGTGGGATCCCAACACTGCCCCATCACGCTCCAAAGGCTCGCAGAGCAATTTATCTTTTTATGTCGGGCGCCCCCAGCCAGATGGACATGTGGGACCACAAGCCTGCGATGCAGGATTGGTTCGACAAAGATCTGCCCGATTCGATCCGGCAAGGTCAACGACTGACGACAATGACCAGCGGACAGGCACGCTTTCCGATCGCGCCGAGCAAGTACAAGTTCAGCCCCCATGGCCAGAACGGAACGATGGTCAGCGAGCTACTGCCCCATACGGCGAAGCACGTCGATGAAATCGCGCTCATCAAGTCCATGCACACCGAAGCGATCAATCACGATCCGGCGATCACCTATATTTGCACCGGTGATCAACTCCCGGGGAAAGCAAGTTTGGGTGCGTGGTTGAGCTACGGACTTGGAACGGAAAACGAGAACCTTCCCGCGTTCCTCGTGATGACGGCCTCTTGGACGGGACGTAAAGAAGCACAGGCGCTTTACAATCGTCTCTGGGGTAGTGGGTTCTTACCGACGAAGTATCAAGGCGTCGCGCTGCGAAGTGCAGGCGACCCGGTGCTCTATCTGTCCAACCCCAAGGGCGTCGATGCGGGCGTCCGACGCGATATGCTCGATGCGTTGTCGAAACTGAACACAATGACGGCACAGTCCATTCGGGATCCGGAAACCGATGCGCGGATTGCCCAGTACGAGATGGCTTTCCGCATGCAAACGAGCGTGCCTGATTTGACGGACATCAGTGACGAGCCACAGTACATCCTTGATCTTTACGGGCCTGACGTCACAAAACCGGGAACGTTTGCAAACTGTTGTTTGATGTCGCGGCGAATGGCCGAACGCGGCGTTCGGTTTTCACAGATATTTCATCGTGGTTGGGATCAGCATGGCAGCCTTCCGCGAGACCTTCCCAATCAATGTCGTGACGTCGATCAACCATGCTCTGCGCTCCTTACGGACCTTCGTCAACGCGGCATGATGGACGATACGCTGGTCGTTTGGGGAGGTGAGTTCGGACGTACGGTCTACTGTCAGGGGAAGCTGACTAAGACGACGTACGGCCGCGATCATCACCCAAAGTGCTTTTCCGTTTGGATGACGGGTGCCGGGGTTCGAGGCGGTGTCGTTCATGGGGCGACTGATGAATTCAGCTACAACGTTACCGAGAATCCTGTACACATCCGGGACCTCAATGCCACCATTCTGCACTTGCTCGGTATTGATTCGGATCGGTTCACGTATGCGTTCAAGGGACTTGATCAGCGATTGACGGGTGTCGAAGGCGGAAGCGTCGTAAACGAAGTTCTTGCTTGACCGAATCGGCCGCGCAAATGACGACCAAAAGCGGCATTGATTCGCACCGAATGGGGCTTGGATCGGCGATCGCCGTCGTAGCAGCCAGTATGATCGGTGCCGGTGTCTATACGACGAGCGGCTTTACGCTGCAGGATCTGCAATCACCGTCCCTTGTCGTTTTCGCTTGGCTGATCGGCGGCGTAATCGCAACATGCGGCGCGATCTGCTACGGCAGCCTCGCCCGCCGCATCACGGAGTCGGGCGGCGAATACGTCTTCTTGGCACGTGCCGTGCACCCGGCAGCCGGCATGACCGCCGGTTGGGTCTCGCTGCTCGCCGGATTCACCGGCGCGATGGCCTTTGCCGCTACAACCTTTGGAGTCTACGCCGCCGCATGGTTGCCGATCGAAGCGGATGACACTGAGTTTGCTTCTCAAGTCCTTGCGACATTGATTGTAATTGTCGCCGCGCTGACGCACGGTAGTGGACTTCGGCGTGGCACGAACGTTCAGAACACAATTGTTCTACTCAAACTGATTCTGATCGGACTTTTTCTGATCATTGCCTACAGCTGCGTCACTCGTTGGGCAGCCATTCCGTCTCTTGAATGGCAAACGGGAACCGAGGCCCGAACTTCCACAGAAGCCGAATCTTCGGGCTGGTCCGGGTTGTTATTGTTCGCTAACGCACTCACCTGGATCTCGCTCAGCTTCAGCGGTTTCAACGCGGCCGTTTACATGACGGATGAAATCGACAGTCCGCGTCGCAATGTCCCGCGCGCGATGCTGTTCGGAACGCTCGCGGTCAGTCTGCTCTACGTGATGCTTAACACGGTGTTCGTTTTTGCACCGGATCCGTCATCCGTGATCGGACGCGCGGACGTCGCCATGGCTGCCACCGGAACGCTCGCCGACGTGCTGCGGGATGCTGGGTGGGGATCTGCCCCTTGGTTGGTAACACTGGTTCGAATCGCGATCACACTGGGACTTGCAACGAGCGTCCTAGCGCTGATGCAAACCGGACCAAGGGTTTATCGAAAGATGGCATCCGATGGTTTCTTGCCCGGCTTCTTGTCAGACCGACGCGATCAACAGGCAACGCTTGCGGCAATCTGGATGCAGACCGTGCTCGCTCTCCTCGTGATTTGGACGGCTAGCCTGCGTGCCCAGTTGGACTATCTCGGGTTCACACTGTCAGTTTGTGCTGCTCTGTGCTGTTCACTAACACTGCTGCCCCGTCGTTGGAGCTCTTCTGGTCAGAATGCCACCTCGCCGGCCAACCCAGAAGTTGCGGGTAAATCTCCCGCAATCGGCTCCGATGATTCAGAGCAGGTTTGGGGCTATCCGGTCGTGCCGCTGATCTACGTCGCTGGCACGCTCACCGTCGCTACCCTGACGGCCATCCGAGTCCCCATGCAAGCCGCAGTCGGACTCGGCACGCTGTCGATCGGGTTGATTTCCTATCTGGTAATGAGTGGTTTGTGGGGTAGTCGGAACTCAGGTGATCGACGAAACTGACAGCCAACATCGGAGGCGGCCACGGTGTCCCGGAGCGAGGGTTCTCGCCAGCTTTCAAATATCGATTGAAGACGAATCCGAAGATGAGATATGCATTTCGTTTGGCCGAATTGCTTGGCCATACACCAGACCGCCGCAAACGCCCCGGAACGATCAAGTCGATCGTGGAACACACGGGACTGGATCGGCACCAAGTCGCGTCGCTGCTGAAGAATGAAGCCAAGTACATTCCGCTCGATGCGCTCTCCCGCCTCTGCGACTACCTCATCGATCAAGGGCATGCCACTGCGGAGGAGCTTCCAGGCGCGCTCTTCGCGGTCAACCCGGAGAACTTTTGGGAATTGATCGCCCGGCGAAACGAAATCGAGATCATTGTCGGCGTACGTGCGACCGACAAGAACGCGACTCCAGAAGGCGCGTCCGTCGTCGCGAGTGATTCGGTGCTGGTCGGTGAGGTTCTGAGCGGAGTATCGACCCTTGGTGGCGTTGCCAAACACGGCGCCGTCAAAGCCGAGGTTGAAGAGTCGAGCAGCCGTGAGGTCCCGATGCCGGACCGCTTCCAACAGACGTTGGTTTGGAGCCCAGGACAAGTCTCCCAGGAGGACGTCCGCGCACGCGCCGACGAGGTGTTTGACGGGTTCGTCGATGCCACCGGCGACCGCGGGATGATTTGTATCGGAAGCATCAAGAGTAATCCGGTCGTCGAACTCCTATTCTCCGACGTCTTCGGGTATTCGCCATTCGTTACCGAAGACGACGTCGACGATGTGTCCGCAAGGTCGTGTCCGTTCTTTCTGCGTTATCGCGATACCGATCCAAAGCCAGGAAGCGCGTCGGCGGGCATGAGGTTGAGCAAGAATGAAGACGCACCAGAGCCTGGCTTCTACTTCGAAAAGAACGACGGAACCTGGCAGTTCGCCGGCGGCACGCATAAAGACACGGCGATGGTGTTTTACATCTATCGCGAAGCACTCGGTCGACTGGATATGGTCTTGAGCGGGTTCTCGGGCCGTGCGACTCGTCTGCTCGCCAAAACGATCGCGATGAGAGGCGAAGAGTTTTGGCCGCCGGTTTACGAGAAAGGTGGTGACATCATCGGCGCATATTTGGTGACCTATGAGCAGCCCGAAACGGAACAGAGCCGGGACGACGCCTTGTTCAATCCCGGCGGACCGGCCGAAATCATGCCTCTTCCAACGGAAGCCATCGCCCGAAGACTCGCGAGGCGATAGTCGCAGTTCGCAGAGCGACGCGCCCCTAGCCGGGCAATCCCATTTCGAGCGTGACGCTGTTTTGCAGCGTTCGGTGGCGAAATTCAATCGGCGGCTCCACATCAAATGCCAAAACGCAAGTCCAGCCTCACTCCGACGATGGCCGCTAAGGCCGATAAGTTCGACCTCTACCAACGTTCCGTTCAAACTCCGGAACACGAGGTCGATTTCTTCGAGCAAGCTTACTGCGAAGCCTTCAAGAGGAAGCCGCTGGTCCTCCGTGAAGACTTTTGCGGGACGTTTTCCGTCTGTTGTCACTGGGTGGCGTCTCACCGGCGACGCGTTGCCTACGGAGTCGATCTCTGCGAAGAAACGCTCACATGGGGCCGAGAAAACAATCTCGCGCAGCTAAAACCGGCGGAACAAAAGAGGGTCACTTTGCTCGCCGACGATGTGCGGACGCGTGACACTCCACCGGCGGACGTTCTGGCCGCACAGAACTTCTCATTCTGGATATTTAAAAGTCGAGCGCAGGTCATCGACTACTTTCGAACGGCTTATGAGAATTTGGCGCCGCAAGGCGTTTTTGTCACCGACATGATGGGCGGTGGCGAATGCTACTCCGAGAGCCACACCGACAAACGTGTGATCGTCAAGGGAAAGAACGGCTTCAGTTACCACTGGACGCAAGAATCGTTCAATCCGATTACGGCAGACGCAAGCTTCTCAATTTCTTTCGTGTTTCCCGACGGCAGTAAACTCAAACGAGCCTTCGAGTACGATTGGAGATTCTGGACGGTTCCAGAAATCCGAGAGATGCTGAGCGAAGCCGGTTTTCGTGAAAGCCACGTCTACTGGGAACGTGAGAATGAAGAGGATCCGGAGCTAGACGGAGGCTGGTATCGATGCGGATGTGCCGATAGTGATCCCAGCTGGATCTGCTATATCGTCGGCATCAAATAGCCACGCGTCGCCGAAGCCGACATAGAGAATCCGCAAGGGCGTCCACGCCCGCCTCTGTGCCATCACTGCGGTTCTCCGTCACATCATTCACGGTTGTCTAACCGCGAAAAGTTGGTTGTCCGGCGAGGCAACGACGTTTTACGTCCTATGTTTTCGCAGAGTCCGTCATCGGTGTAGATCGCCGGGGCGACTATTGCGAATAACCGTTACAGGACGAACCAACATGGCAACGCGAACGATGCCGGGTAAGCCGGATCGCCAGGATCAATTCGAGGAAATCAAAACTCGTATCCACGGCAAATTAGTCGACAAGTTGGACCTGTCGCGTGTCGGCGATATGAAGGGCGAAGCTCTTCGACGTGAAATTCGCGTCGTCATCGAGCACCTTTGCGACGCCGAAGATGCCCTGCTAAACCGACAAGAACGCGAACGTATTGTCGACGAAGTTCTTGACGAAACATTTGGACTTGGCCCGCTTGAGTTAATTCTCAAAGACCCGAAAGTCAGTGACATCTTGATCAACGGTCCGAAGAACATCTACGTCGAGAAGGGCGGTCAGATGCAGAAGACCGACGTGGAGTTCCGCGACGGCAAGCACCTGCTGCAAATCATCGACCGGATCGTCAGCAAGGTCGGCCGCCGGGTCGATGAAACTTGCCCGATGGTCGACGCGCGACTCGAGGACGGTTCGCGGGTCAACGCGATCATCCCGCCGCTGGCCCTCGATGGCGCCGCGGTCAGTATTCGGCGATTCGGAAGCAACCCGCTCAAGCTGGAAGACCTGCTCAACTACAAAGCATTCACCCCGGAAATGGTGATGCTGCTGGAAGGCTGCATCAAAGCCCGACTCAACTGCATCATCGCCGGTGGTACGGGTTCCGGTAAAACGACTTTGCTGAATACACTTTCGTCCTTCATCGGCCATTCAGACCGGATCGTGACAATTGAAGACGCGGCAGAACTTCAGCTGCAGCAAGACCATGTTGTCCGGCTTGAGACCCGGCCGCCGAACATCGAAGGAAACGGTGCGGTCACCGCGACGGATCTCGTCAAGAACGCTCTGCGGATGCGTCCTGAACGGATCATCATCGGTGAGTGTCGTGGCGGGGAAACGCTGGACATGTTGCAGGCGATGAACACCGGTCACGACGGTTCTCTTACCACACTTCACGCCAACACGCCGCGTGACGCCATCGCCCGTTTGGAAACGATGGTGATGATGGCCGGCTTCGAGCTTCCGGTGAAGGCGATTCGGCAGCAAATCGCCGGTGCGGTCGATGTTCTCATCCAGGCAAACCGCCTGCAGGGTGGTCCCCGACGCGTGACCGCGATCACCGAAGTCGTGGGGATGGAGCAGGAAACCATCGTCCTCCAAGACATCTACCGGTTCGACCAAGCGGGAATCGGAGAGGACGGGAAAGCGTACGGGACGTTCGAGTGCAGCGGTGTTCGACCGACCTTCATGGACAAGCTCGAATCCGCCGGCGTTCGCCTGCCGTCCAGCGCGTTCCGCGAACGAACAATGATGAACGCTTAACAGAGTTTATCCCCATACCGTTTAAGTAAAACTCAGACTGTCTGAATCATTATGACCTTTACGATCGTCATCCTCGCTGTCGGCATTTTCGTTGCCTCACTGGTGGCATTTGCCGCAAACATGCTCGTCCCAGGAGCGGACTCGACGGCAACCGAGGATCGACTTGCCCAGATGGCTTCACGTCGACGCGGCGGTCCGCAAGCTGAGGGCGAATCAAAGTCGCTGCTCATGGATGGTGGTTTCGAAGATGCCGGCGGATTCATGGCTAGCATCACGCGAAACATGCCGGGCTTGAGTGATTACTTGGATCAAGCCGATGTGCGAATGCCGCCCGCACAGTTCGCCATGATCTGTCTCGCAGCTTTCGGCGGCGGTGTTGTCCTTTGCTTGCTCAGCCCGTTCAAACTGATGGCCGTGTTCGTGGGCCCGATCTTCGCGCTCGTCCCGATGGGATGGCTTTGGATGAAACGCCGTCGTCGCTTGGCAAAGTTCGGCAACCAGATGCCCGAGGCACTTGAACTTCTTAGCCGATCACTCCGAGCCGGCCACTCGCTGAATGCAGGTTTTGGTCTGGTTTCAAAAGAAATGGAAGAGCCACTGGCACGCGAGTTCGGTCGCGCCTTCGAAGAACAGAACCTCGGAATTCCACTGGAAGAAGCAATCGACGACATGGCAGACCGTGTTCCCAACATGGACCTTCGCTTCTTTGCGACCGCCGTTGTCTTGCAACGACAAACCGGTGGCGACTTGGCGGAAATTCTGGACAAGATCGGACACTTGATTCGCGAGCGACTTCAAATCCTTGGACAAATTCAAGCGTTGACGGGCGAAGGTCGAATGAGTGGTGCCGTGCTACTCGCTCTGCCACCCGTGCTGTTTCTTGTCATGCTCAAGCTCAACTACGAGTACGTCATGATGCTCTTCAATGATGAGATCGGACGTTACCTACTTGGCTTCGGTTTGCTCACTCAAATCCTGGGCGCGATTGTGATCAAGAAGATCATCACCATTAAGGTCTGATGCCGTCCTCGATTCAGACTCATTAGCACCCGCGAACTTTTTACACCGTCCCAAACCGGACACGAACCATGTCGCTTCTTTTGGCCCTTTCCATTGATCCTGTTTACCTCACCGCTGGCGCGATCTTTATCTTCGTCGCTTTGGGAACATGGTTCGCGCTGACGCGTGTCTCTGGTGAAGACAAGCCGCGTGCCGAAGCAAGACTCGACATGATGCGGAAACGCAAAGGCGGTCGATCTGATATCCTCGATCAGCAGGAAACGCAGACGAAGAACGATCAGCTGACGGCCTATCTCGAGAAAGCAGCCACGCCGCTTGCCGATAAGGTGAAGGGCAACGAAAAAGAGATGGGGCAACTGCGCGAAAAGCTCATGAATGCCGGATTCCGGCGTGAGTCGGCCCCGATCGTTTTCAAGACATTACAGCTCGGAACGGCCGCATTCGGCCTGTTCGTTGGAAGCACCTACGGCCTTCTTGCCGATGGCTTCGGGCAAGACATGATCATCAAGGTCGGCGGTGGCTTGGTAATCGGATTTATGATTCCCAAGTTCGCCCTCGACTACATGGCGAAAAAGCGAAAAGAGAAGATCTTTCTCGGACTTCCCGATGCGCTCGACCTAATGGTGGTCTGCGTGGAAGCGGGTCTCGGGATGGATCAGGCGCTGCGGAAGGTGGCCGAAGAAATGGATAAAAGCCACAAGGAAATCGGCGAAGAATTCAGTATCGCCAATAAACAACTACAACTCGGGCGAACTCGAAGCGAGGTCCTTCAAGCGCTCGGTTTCCGAAGTGGCGTCGATGACCTCAAGCAACTGGCGTCGATCTTGATTCAAGCGGATAAGTTTGGCTCTTCGATTGCAGCGGCACTTCGTGTGCAAAGTGATGCAATGCGGACGAGGCGTCGTCAGATCGCCGAAGAGAAAGCGGCTAAGACTGCGGTGAAGATGATCTTCCCACTCGTGATCTTCATCTTCCCCGGTATCTTCGTCGTCCTGGTCGGCCCTGCCGGCATCAGCATGTACCGCAATATGCTTTCGCAGTGATCCCTGCTCGTATTTGACGCTGCCCATATTTGACGCTGCTCATCCATTCTGCCGGAGACGCTTCTCGTGTCCTGGCCTGCCTCCCCGCCGTGCTAAGGGGAACAAGCAGAAGAGACTTCGAGAAGGCAACTCGAGTAAACGCTGAAGAACTTTAGGGTACAATGAGCATGCTGTTTCTGATGGAACACCATCAAAGCAGCGACAAAATGGTTTAGTTTGAGCGGTGACTTGGAGGAGCCATGCAGGAAGAATTGAAAAAAATGGCGAAGGCCACACCGTTCGTGCCATTCACGATCACCATGAGCGACGGAACACACATCACCGTCAAGCATCCTGAAAATGCTTTGTTGATGAGGCATTGGATTTATGTCGCAACGGAAGGCGGCGAGACTGCGGAACATCTGTACCTGTTGCACATTACCAGGTTGCAAAGGTCGCAAACAGAAGCCGCATGATCGAACGATTGAGGGCATCTCGAAAACGATAACATTGGCCGGTGCCCTCCTTCGCTCGCAACCGCTACTCACGGTCTGCGTTTGGGTCGTCTCTCAGTCATTCGGTGTGATGACCTTCTCGGCAAAGTTCACCGCGCCACATCAGGGCTCATTGGCGGCGTGAACGACGACACCTTCGGGCACCAACTCGCTGACGGCCTGCCATGTGTTGGGCCGAGCGGCGTTGACGAGCTGGCTGCCGTGTTCATCGAGAACACAGACCTGGATGTTGTGCTGGTGGTAGTCCAAACCGACAAAGACCTTTGAGGGTACAATAGTCATGACTCGCTGCTCCTGATGGGTAACCGTTTGGGTAATCAATCAATGGTTTAACCCGAGCAGCGAGTTCTTTCATACCCATCTATGTTAGCCGCCCGGAGCTAGGTTGGATTGTCCACCACCTTGCCGGTCGCAGGGAAGTTACCTGGATTCATCCATCCGAAGAAGTCGTCGAAGTAGTTTTGCTCCACATCGCTGGCGATATCCTCTTTTTGGAACGCGGCCAAGCGATCATGAAACGCGTTTATGCCGAGTTCGTTCGCCATTGCGTTTGCGGCTGAGCAATACGTTAGCAATGCCGTTTTAACAGCAGCGTTGGCATCCGGGGAAGTTAGGCCGAAGTCATCGCCGACGGAGTAGTCAGGGTCAGGCAGTATGAAGAGGTGGAAAATGGGGTCAGACATGCGCTCGCGGCACACGGTGTCGTAGATTTCGCCGTTTGATTGACCAACGACGTCGAGCGCGTTGAGCAGTTGTTTCAGCAGGTCATCCACAGGTTTCGACTCGGTGCGGCCAACATTGACTGTGTGCGACACGTGCAGAGTTGCTTCGTTTTCGTATCGCGTTTTTGGTGTGCTGAAGAGTTTAGTTTGGTCGTCTGCGCAGGGCAAATGATGGTGATAGCAATGGAGACTTGCACAGACTCTGAATTTTGAGCCTTCGGAGACGTTGTTGGCGCAGCAGCGAACCCGTCTTCGGGTCGGAGTCTTTGCAGTGGGTTGGCATCCGGGACGTCGCTAATCTTTTATTGCCGGAGCTCGATCTGTACCAGTTCCGGCCGGCTAAAGCTGGCGAGCGTGCCGAGTAGATAGACCGGCGATGACGATGCGGTCAGTAGTTCGACCGTCACTTGACGCCTTCGTGTCCGGCGAAAGTCCGCTTC
>JBCCOI010000234.1:0-10632 GCA_039025515.1 Planctomycetota bacterium | reverse complement strand
GCGTGAGACTCGTCCGCGCCCACCAAGCGTGCTTTCCCGGGCGGCGGAACCGTTCGCAGATAACCGCTGACGTATCGCGACGCCAGTCCGAGAGATCTCAAACAAGCAATCGCCACGTGCGCAAAGTCTTGGCAGACGCCGGCCCGTAGGGCAAAGGCTCGATCGGTCGTTGTTCCGACCGTCGTTGCGTTGACGTCGTATCGAAAATCCGCGTGGATGCGTTTGATCAGGTCGAGCGATGCGGCAAGGATGGGACGCTGTGGCTGAAAACTGATGGCAGCGTAATCGGCGAAGGTCGTCGATGGTTCGATCCGCGGCGACCGGTATCGATGCTGGTCAATTGGCGGCTCCGGGGTTTCACCAATCGCGCCTTCCAACAGCGATTCCCAGGAAGGCGAGGGCGATGATTTTTCCATACCGTTGTGACGGATCTCAAGCTCACTCGTTGCCTCGACCACGAGTTGAGTGTGCATGCTTTCGATCGAGAAAGCGAGCACACGATTGCCGAAGTAATCGCGATACTCATCTTGATACGTCGGCTCGGGCGAAATCGTCACCTTCGACGACTCACAGATGACATTGCCGCCGCTAATCGGCTGCATACGCAATTGGTTTTTGCAGAAAGCGACCGCCTGGCTGTAGCGATAGGACGTGCGATGTGAAACGCAGTACTTCATCGCCTCCACTTCGTTGCCAAGAGCATCATTCGTAGATTGATTCATCATTCGGACCGATCTGACCCCGTAATGACGATCGGCGGATCCGTATGAATGAGGTAGCGTTCGGAAACTCGTGTCGCAAGCTCGGGTAGCTTTCGATTGATCAGCTGAAGAAGCGTTTCCAATTGATCAAGTGATCCCTCCCCACCTGGATTTGCCAGCTCGATCGGATCGGCCGTTTTGATCGCGTAGAGAGAATCAAGAACGAGACGTTCGATGGTGTTAAGCCCCACGGGGGCATCCACCGTCGGGAGTTCATTGAGCAACTCTTCGATGCGATCCAGTTGAAACCGAATGGACCTTGGATTGGTTTCGTCGGTTACCAAGAGATCCACGACGGCCGCGAGACGCACAAGATTCATATATCGCGAGCGGTACGTCATCGAGCTGTCGGTGGTATCCAAAACGGCAAGCGACATCGCGTTGCCGTGCTTAGTCGCGGGACACAGCATCGTGGAAAGAAGCTCGCAGGTCTTCTCCGCACGCTCGATGCGACGGCCGAGTTCGAGAAACTGCCACGCGTGTGTTCGCACGATACTCTCACAGGCGACACCGGCGAGTGCTTGTAGATCGGTGATGAGGGTCCCGAGCCGCTCGATGGCTTCGCTCAACCCAATCTTCGCTTCTTGCGAGTGATTTGCACCGATGACGGGCCGCATGAGGTCGCGTTGGGCCCTTTGAATAATACGAAACGCATCGACGGAAAGTCGGTCGCGAACGGCAGTCGCATTCGTGAGCATCCGCTGCGTGACTTGGATCAGCCCGCCAGGTTGTTCACCATCCAGCACGGACGCCGGAAGGGTCTCTTCCAACTGCGGAAGATTCGCGACGAAGGACTCAAGCGCGAAAGAGGCTTCGATCTGCCCCATCGAAGCCAGCGCGTAAACGAGCCGCTGGATTTCCGGATGGTCTTCGCCGCTGCCCTCTCCGGCAACTCGCACCAAGCTCGTTCGCATCGTCCGCGAGAGAAACTCCGTTCGTTCGGCGTAGCGTCCAAGCCAAAAAAAGTGTTCGGCGACGCGGCTCGGTAGCTCTCCGCCGCCTCGCAACAGTTCGACCGGAGAATCTGAATCTGGAAGCAGCGTCTTGTGTTGGTCGACGGGATCATCGCTGGTCACCCAAACGTCAAGCGTCATCTGCCCGCTGACCGGCGAATGGGATAACTCCAGTTCATCGCGACCGACGCGGGCGAGTGCGCCCGGCAAGACGAACGTGCCTTCGTTGGTCGAGAGTTGGAACGCCCTTAACGAAACCTTTCGTGAACACACCGTGCCGTCGATATAAACCGGCGTCTGGCTGTAGGGCGAGACTTCCTGAGCGACGTAGTATTCGGGCTGTGCGTTGAGCTTGGCAAGAAAAGCATCGCGATCATCCCGAGACATCGCACCGGTGCGAGACGGCAAGCTTCGCGTGACCGCCATCGCGTCACGGAAGATGAAGCGATCCACGTCGGACAAGACGTAGGTCAGATGATTCGGGTCACCGCACCAAAAAGTCTGGTAGGACGTGAGTGCCAACTCGTCGCCATCGAAGAAACGCTGCGCGGCATCCAGGTAGGGCATGAGCGCGGGAGTCTGAGCAAGGACACTTCCGATGGCATTCACGACGGAGACGCTACGACGGCGGACACAACCCAACAGCCCCGTGATTCCAGACGTCGAACTGGGATCGAGTTCCAAAGGGTCGCACTGTCGATCAGAGATGTGACGCCAAAGCACCTGAATGGGCTTCAGTCCGCCCAATGTCTTGAGGTGAAGGTGTCCGTCCCTCACCGCAAGATCGCTGCCTTGGACCAGCGTCAATCCAAGGTATCTCGCCAAATAGGTATCTTCGAACTCGCGATAACTACCTCGCGGAGGCGTCAGCAACGCGACACGCGGATTCTCGCGGTTGGAGATGGCGAGCGATCGAAGGTGTTGCTGCAGGGCTTCGAAGAAGGACGCAAGACGCAGCGTGTTGTTCTGCCGCATCAATGTTTGCATCGCGCGGCTGGATACGATTCGATTCTCCAGCAGATAGCCGAGACCGCTGGGAGCCCGTGTTCGGTCACTCACCACCCTCCACCGGCCATCGGATGCGCGGGCCAAGTCGGCGGCCGTCAGGTGCAGCTTTGGCGCTTCGCCACCAAGCTGATGATAGGGACGCCTGAAATGAGGATTCGCCCAAAGCAACTTGCCGGGAACGACACGTTCGCGAATGAGTTGCTGCGGCCCCAATAGGTCTTGAAGGATACGCTCGAGGAGTCTTGTCCGCTGGATCAGCCCGGAAGAAATCTGGTTCCACTCATAGTCGGAAACTACGAATGGTATCGCCGAGATCTTCCAAGGACGGCTGGGAGCATCTTGCGAGTGGGCGTGAAAGGTGACGCCGTTCTCTCGAATAAATTGTTCGATCGAGTCCGCACAGTCGCGAAGCGCACCGGCTCCGAGGGCGTCAACGCCGTCGGAAAACCTCAGCCAATGCGGTCGTACATTGCCATCGCTGGTCGTCCGCTCATGAAAGCTACTTCCGCCAGCGGAAGCATCCATCGCGGTATCGGGCCAAAGCGTTGGGGGTGAAAGTGCGGTGTCCAAAGTTGCTCCAGGGCCGAGGCCAGATCAAAGCGGACTCATGAGAAGAGATTCATCCCGCACAGTCCATGATACTCCGACAACAACCCTGCTCCGACACCAAGGAGGCGTTGTCGAAGGAGAAAGTTAGCCTTGGCCGGCGGTCGCGCCCGTTCCTTCAAGAGCTTGCAAAAAAGCGGAAAAAGTGCGGCGTTTCGCCCAACCCCTACCTTACTGACTTTCAGCTAGCATCGAACGGGCCGCGTCTTTGATCCTTGATACAAGCGAACTCTCAAGATCACTCAGCATTGGCGAAATGGGTCCCATGTCGGCAATGCCCGCTTGTTCAACGGCGTGATGCAGCACACGGATTGGGCTGTACTGATTACGCAGGTCTTCCAGGGGGAGAAAGAACTTCCGGATGGACTCGGCGGTCTCAAAGTCGCCGGACTGGATTGCCCGTAGCATCGCCATACTACGACTCGGTGAGATGCAGACGCACCCGCTGGTGAATCCGGTCAATTTGAAATCGCGGAGGTGAACGATGGCGGGTTGTTCGCCTATGCCGCTAACCATGCGATCGGTCGGAAAGATGTCACAGAGTTCGCTGAGATACGGATCGTGCTTGGGGTCATCGAGCACGACGGCATACTTGATCCATGAGATCACACCATCGCGTTCCAGCGAATCAACAAGCGAAGGATCGAGCCACCGATCAAACTTGAGATAGAGCACCAACGGCTTGCCGAATTGCTCGGCTAGCTTTCGCACACCCGTTGCGATTCCCACTTGGTCGACGACGTCGCGTGCGGGGAGCACCATCGCGGTCGGAAATTCGAAATTACGGAGGATCTCCACCTGGTCGACTGCCAAACCGTAGGCGGGACCGATTGAAGGAACGACGGTGGTTTCATCGCTGGCGATCTCACTCAGCATCGATAGAGTTGCGGCATATTCGCTGAGTCGAATGTGGTAGAAAACTGCGTTGCCGCCATACAGCAGTGAACGGATTCCGCCGGCTTCAAGATGGCTGACCATCTTTTGGTTTTCTTCGCGAGCCAATTCGCCGGAAGAGTCCCGAGCCAAGGGCGGAACCGCGAAGACGCTCGACGCGAGATGAAGCGGGTCAAAGGCGTTGGTCAACATGGACTGTTGTAATGCTGGGCGTTATTCGAAGATGGAATCAGTGATGTCCTGCGATCGGCATTGTGACGCGGTACAGACTCGTTCTTGCGGTCACGTACATGGTTTTCCAATCCGCGCCCCCGAAACAAACATTTGCGGGTTGCTCATCAAACGTGACGAGTCCGGCGAACTGGCCGGCAGGCGTGTAGATCTGCACGCCGAGGTGCGTCGTGATGTAGACGTTTCCTTTGACGTCCAAGGTAATGCCGTCCGCGCCTGTCTCCGATTTTCCCGAGGGTTGCTTCAGGTCACAGAAAACTTTCGGTTCAGAGAGTTTGCCGGGAGCAAGGACATCGTAGACCAGCATCTCGCTTTGCTTGCTTGGGCAAACGTAAAGTTGTTTACCATCCGGTGACAGTCCGATGCCGTTGGGCGCAGCAAGGTTCTTGGTCACACGAAGAACATCGGACGACTCGCCGTTGACCGGCGACGGGATGTAGTAAACATGCTGTCCGCCCTGAGGCAACGGTTTTGGGGCCCGGAAGAGTGGATCAGTGAAGTAGATGCCACCTTCGGCGTCGATCGTCAAGTCGTTGGGCGCGTTGAAGCGTTTGCCTTCGAATTCGCTCGCCAAAATCGTCGCTTTTCCGTTCGCAGCGTCGTACTCAACGACTTGCCCGTCCATTTGGCACGCCAACATTCGGCCCTTGGCGAAGATGATGCCATTGGTGTGCTTCGAATCAACCGTTAATGGTGAGACGGTTCCATCAGGACTGAGCCGATTGATGGTCGTCGCGGGGATGTCGGTGAAAAAGAGTGTGCTTCCATCCCATGCGGGGCCCTCGGTGAATTGAAAGCCGGTGGCGACCCTTTCAACCTCTCCGGTCGGTTCGATCACGTCGGCTGCTGGGGCTGCGGTGCTGATGCAAGAAAGCGCGATCAACAAAGGTAGGCGAATCGAAATCATCGCTAGTCTCATCTTCATGGAGTTTTGTCTTTGTTTGCTGGATCTTCGGCCCGATTTGGTCGGTTCGTTACGTCAACAATTCCTCTCGAAGACGCTCGAAGTAATCGAGCATCGGTCGGGGAACGCCGGCAGAGTCGATGATGCCGGAGTGGCTTTGCGTGTGCGGTTCGTCATCAGCCCAGCCATCCCAAACGATGCCGTGCACCATGTGTTTCGCCAGAAGTGTTCTCACCAGCGGCCCAGCGGTCCGCAGTTGATTCGCGGCCAACTCTTGTTTGTTTTCGCCGTTGATGAGCGTTGGTTGATTGACCGAGGATTGTGGGTCGTCCCCGCAGTCACCGGGAATCGTCAATTGAACAAGCATGGGCATGCCGAGAGTCGCCCAGCGATCGATCATCGCGCCGAAGTCCAATGCGGATCGAGGCAGCGTGGCATCGCTGGCGTAGTTCAGACGCACGTCCAGTCCGACTCCCGCCATCCCGAGCCCACTGCGGGCGAGTGCATCCGCAAAGTGCAGCGCCGAGATTCCATCGCGATGCTTCGCAAGGTACTCACCGAAGGGTTGATCGAACGAAACGATCGCGGGCGTTTTCGGATCCACGCGACGAACGGTTTGCAGGACCGTGACGGCAAGCTTCATCACACGTTCATCATCCAGTGCGATCGGGCCGGGAGTATTCAGTCCGGCCGCGCAGTTCCACAAGTGGACGGAGCCGCGGTAACGCTCGACCACTTTCTGAGCAAACTCTGCCGCTGATTCGAGCAACGAATCGAAGTTGTCTTCGAAGAGATAAAGCCACGACGGCATCATCTCGCGTCGGAAGTCGAGTAACGGGCCGGCAAGAATTCGCATGCCCTTCTCGCGGCACCAGTTGACCGAGCGATCGGCTTCCGCAAATTCGTAGCGACTTGCCTCGGACTCGATCGTACCCCAATTCAAACGCACCGCCGCACTGTTGAATGCCTTCGTAAATCGGGTCTGAAGTGCCGACCGGATGGGAGACGGAGGAATGAGGCTGGCCGCCAGTAGTGTTCCGAGTTGTGGTTCTCGCTGCTTGCGATAAGCGATCGACTGGACCGCGAACGACTCGCCGAGATCCGCAATCGCTTGTTCCAAGATGGCAATCGACTGTAGGGCAAGTTGCGAACAACGCGTTAACTCCCGCCTTGCGATCGTTGCGTCGAGAAACGTCTTTGTTCCGCGATCGAGCAAGTCCGTAAAGCGTTCGCTCAACGTTAAGCCTGCACGTTGCCAAGTGCTCGACTGCACCCGTGCGCGAAAGCAACTTCCCCTCGCCAACTCCAGGAACAGCGGGTGAGAATCGACCGAGGGCATCAGTGAGCAGGTCGAGAGGGTTCGAAAGCCCAACCCCTTCGTCGGGCAAGTCAGAAAAAGTTTTCCCGAAGTGTCGACGGGACGGGTGATCGTTAATACACCACCTTCGACCGTGTTCTTGCATTCCCAAGGGACGCCTTCGATGCCGCAGATGTAGGCGTCGTTCCAAAGCGTTTGCTGAAGCAACTGCTGCGATTCGTGTGGGACAGCGAAATGGAATTGCCCCATGTGATCGGACCAGGCGAATCAAAATCGAGGAATGGCGGGAGAAGCGGCGTGACAGTCTAGCTCGTCAACAGGGTCGTTGCGACCACCGTGCTGACGAGACCGGGCTGACGAGACCGTTCCGATGAGACCTTGCTGACGAAACCGTGCCGGTGATGTTGGGCAGTTGGACGGGCGACGTCGGCTTGTGGAAGAATTGTGGCTGTCAGAGAATCTTCACCAGCTGAACTCCGCCCGTGCATTCGTTCTTCGCACCGGCGAATCAGATTCTGCGGTCGTGGTCAGGTGGCGGGCGAGGCAACGGGTGAGAATGAATCTCGAAAACGAATCACACTTTCAATTCGATCCATCGGGTGCGTTGATTTCAACGTCGCTTCCGTTCCCCAAACGCAGCGGCAAGGTCCGCGACGTTTATGACCTCGGGGACTCGCTACTGATCGTCAGTACCGATCGGATCAGCGCGTTTGATTTCATTCTGCCGAGCGGCATTCCGGGAAAGGGAGAACTGCTCACCAAGATGAGTTTGTTTTGGTTCGAGACTCTACCGATCAAACATCATTTGCTCTCATCAGAAGTTCCCGCCTCGTTGAACTTGCCCGAGGTGGATCCTCTGGTCGACCGAGTGATGGTGGTCAAGAAAGCGGAAGTCGTCCCGTTCGAATGTGTTGCGAGGGGTTATCTGGAGGGTAGCGGATGGCGTGAGTATCAAAATGATGGCCTCGTTTGTGGCCTCGAGCTACCCGCCGGGTTGCGGCAGTGCGATCGGCTGCCCGAGTCGCTTTTCACACCGGCAACAAAAGCCGAATCGGGACACGACGAGAACGTGCCCTTGAGCCGGTTGGTTGACGAACTCGGTTCGGACCTTGCCCATCGGTTGCGTGAAGAGACGCTGCGCATCTTCGAGCTTGCCGGCAAACACGCAGCGGAAAGGGGATTGATCATCGCCGATACCAAGTTTGAGTTCGGTTTCGCTGATGGCGAATTAATCGTCGTGGATGAAGTCCTCACGCCGGATTCATCGCGGTTCTGGGACGCGACTTCCTACCGTCCGGGCGGTCCACAGCCTTCTTTTGATAAGCAGTTCGTCCGCGAATGGCTTTCCGGATGTGGATGGGACAAACAGAGCGATCCTCCGGAATTGCCTGCCGACATTGTTGAGCAAACGGCTGAAAAGTATCAAGAAGCGTTTCGCCGCATGACGCAGTAATGGCGGAATCAACATGGTGTTACCGCAATTGATCGATTGCTTGCGGAACAACTTCGAGAAGGAGTGGATCGCCTGTGGCCTAGCCGTCTTTTTCGTGGTTGCTTTTCGCCCAGGCGGCTGCTCCTTGAACGCCGGCGTCGTCGCCCAGTTTTGCCGGTACTACTTTAAAGCGGTTTCGGTAGACCTCCATCACGTTGTCCCGCGCGGTTCCGGCGACCGTCTTGACGAATAGGTCCTCCATCGCCTCGACCAAGCCGCCTCCCAAGACGATTGTGTCGGGGCACAATAGATGAACGACGTTGACGACACCAAAGCCGATCGTTTCTGCGGCTTCAGTCACCAATCGTTTGATCGCCGTGTCACCTTTCTCAATGGCTTCGGCCAACGCACCGCTGCGTATGTTTGCCAAGTCTGTCCCAGCTTCTTTGGCGAGCGTCGGTGCGTCACTACGGAAAGCCGCCTTTGCCGCTTCGGCTGCGATCGAAAGACGACTCGCTTCGGCTTCGAGGGTACCGGCTATTTTGTGTCCGCCCTTTCGACTGCCGCTGCTGATCCGCGTGTGACCGATCTCCATGCAACTGATGCCATCCCCGCGAAGAATGTTTCCCTCATACACGCAGGCGCCGCCGACACCCGTCCCGGGAAAGATGCCAACGCAGCAACGTGAACCTTTTGCTGCACCGAAGACGTATTCGCCGTAGAGACCGGCATCGACGTCGTTCATGACGACTGCGGGACAATCAAAACGCCCGCTTAAGAACTTGCCGACGTCGACGTCATCCCAGCCCAGGTTTGGTGTTTGCAGAATACGACCGTGCTTCAAGTCGATCGGACCCGGGCAGCCGATTCCGATTCCGGCGATCCGATCGGTGTCGATGTCGTTTTCGTCGAGAAGGCGGTCGATGGTCGATCCGATCCTGGCGATCCCGCTGTCGCTTCCCTCGCGGCCTTTCGTTTTCCGTCGGCGGCGACCGAGCGCGTTCCATTGGTCGTCATAAGCGACCGACAACATCTTCGTCCCGCCAAGGTCGAAACCGATCCAAACGTCTCTTTTACTTTCCATTCAACTTCCGTTGCGATCTGTCAATCGTCACCCGCACTCGGTCATTCAACAGCTGGTATCATCCTCCGCCGGTGGAAATTGCGTTAGAGGTGCGAGACGAAAATCGGCACCGACGGGCCAGAATATCCCGCAAATCGCGGTGTGAACGATCGTTTCCGCCCGCTTCTGATGAATCAGCCGGAAAAAAAGTGCGATTCGGAGCGAAAACTGCGAAATAGGCAGCCCACCTCGCGCAATGAGTCTCCCGCAAGCACGCGAACATGTCAGAGAACCCGCCCGGCAACCAAGATCACGGCGTCCCCGGCCGTGATCATCGCAGTGACGACGTCGATGATTCGGCGCGAATGGCTGCCGGTGTCGGCGATCTGATGGCAGCCTTTGCCGAGTGTCGTGCGGGGCTTCGTTCGTTTCTATCGGGCAAGTTGCCGCAACCGGCCGACGTGGAGGACTGTTTGCAATCGGTTCAGGTGGCTCTGCTTAAGAATCAGACAACCATTCCCCATGCGGCAATGCGGGCGTGGCTCTTCCGAGTCGCTGCCAATGAGGCGGCTCTGTTTTGGCGACGCCGAGCTGTCGTGCAGCGGGCGACCGAGCGAGTTGCCGTTGATCGCGAAACGGATTCCTACGACCTCAACACACCCGAAAACGCAAGCGAACGATCCGAAACAAGGCTGCGTGTGATTGATGCAATCGAGACCCTGCCTCCGGAAAGTAAGGAGATCATTCAAATGCGAATCCATGAAGATTTGACATTTCAACAAATCGCCGACCGACTCGATCAGCCGCTGGGGACTGTATTGTCTCGCATGCGGCGTGCTGCAGGAAAACTTCGTCACTTGCTCGCGGATGAATCCCCGAGCGAAAAGAAAAGCGACAATAAATCATGAGCGAACATCCCCGGTCATCGAATGCGGGCAAATCGGATGTGGGCAACGCGATCGCATCGAGCGACGTACGTCAGCTTTGTGCGTCGTACTTAGACGGCACGTTGGAGCCTGAACTTGCTGCCGAGCTGGAGACTCGATTCGATGAGCCTGCGGTTGCGCAGGCTTTAGAGTTGGAAGCAGCTTGGCTGTTGCGGATATCGGACGCGATCCGGCAGAGCTCTGTGGCGGTCGTGCAGCCTGCGGACACGACAGCTGTTGCGGAGTTGGCCCAGCGTTCGAATGCAAACCATAATCCGTCTCCTATTCTTCGAGTCGCAGTGGTTTTGGCTTCGTTAGCGGCGACACTCCTTGTTGCTTTCGCAATCAACCGGCATGTCCCGAACAGCCCGTCGTTCGAGTTGGAACTTGCTCGTTCGTTGGCGTCTCCGTCAATGCAATGGGAAAGTGAAGGCGTGCTTTTCAACGAAGACCTGGACACCATGCAATCAGAGCTTGACGGGTCGGAGTGGGAAGCGGACGACGAGTCGCTCGGCTGGATGCTGGTCGCCGTCGAG
>JBCCOI010000233.1:0-10696 GCA_039025515.1 Planctomycetota bacterium | reverse complement strand
TGATCTTCAGTGGACCAAAATCGGTACTCTTCGGTGAGAAGCTTGATCAGCGAATCCCGTCCCGGATCCGCGTTCTTCCAAACGGGAGACTCAAGAACAAAGTTCTGTACTGCGGCGAGCGAATTCAGTGCACGCCGCTTCGCCCGGTCGCTCTCCACACTCGACCGCCGGGCTTGCACTGCCAAGTAGGCGCTCAAGCCCGTTGCGATCACAAGCGTCGCCGCCAGAGATGCTGCAAAAGAGAACGCGAGCAAGTTTCGTTGGACCAGCTTCTGAACACGGTAGGAGAACGAAGGACGTCTCGCCAGAATCGGCTCGTTGCTCAAGAAGCGTTCGATATCGTTTGCAAACTCATTGACCGATGCGTATCGCCGATCCCGATCGGTTTCAAGTGCCTTCATCACGATCGTTTCCAAATCGCCTTGCACGGCTTTCTTCAGTCGTGATGGATTCGTATTGCGATTAAGGAACAGTTGGCGTTGCGACTCATCTGCCGTTTGAATCTTAGAGCTTGGCCGCGTCGGCGTACCGGACTGGATCTGCTTGAGGACCTCCAGAATGCTTCTCGATGCAATTTCGTTTTGCGTCAGCGGAGTCACACCGGTGATCAGCTCATAAAGGATGATTCCCAGCGAATACACGTCCGTTCGCGTATCGATGTCCTTGGATCCCAGCTCCGCTTGCTCGGGCGACATGTACTGTACGGTCCCCAGCATCTGTCCCACTTGGGTGAGAGCCGTTTCATCGAACTGACTGTCCGCAGTCGCTTTCGCCAAACCGAAGTCGATAATCTTGGGTCTTGGCTCCTCGCCATCCCGCGAAACAAGGATGTTGGATGGTTTCAGGTCACGATGGATGACGCCTTTCTGATGAGCATGTTCGACGCCACGGCATACTTCACAGAATAGACGTAGCCTGGCCCCGAGCGGCAGCTGTTGTTGGTCACAAAACTCATTGAGCCGTTCCCCATCCACCAATTCCATGACAAAGAATGGGAGCCCTGCCGTGGTGATTCCGCCGTCCAAGACTTTGGCGATGTTCGGATGGTTCATCAGCGCGAGCGCCTGACGCTCGGCCTCGAACCGCGAAATGACTTGTCTTGAATTTCGATCCGACTTGATGACCTTGAGTGCAACGTTCCTTTGGATCGGCTCCTTCTGCTCAGCCAGATAAACCGTACCCATCCCACCCTCGCCAAGGATTTTGACGGGAAAGTAGCGTCCAATCTGTTCGGGGATCGTTAACGGATCTCCCCCGCTACTCGAATCCGGTTTATCGAAATCCAATCCGGGCAGCTCATCCGCTGACGAAGAGAGATCGGAAGCATCGCTCGATTCGGAAGCACGAGTTTGGAACGTATCCTGCAACTTCTTTCGCATGCCCACAAAATTACCGCCACCATGAAGTCAAAGAAATTAGCCTACTCGAACCTTTCGGAACAACACGAAGGCAGCTCGAAAATTTACCGCGAGTGTGCCAAGATTCCGCCTGGTGAACCGAATCGGGTCGCGAATTGAACATTCGAGTAGAAAGTTTAGCTGCATGGAAAACCTCGAAGCGTCATCTCCGATCAACGGCCCGCGCGAGAGCAACGAAACACTCCTGTCGGTCTCAAACTTGCGGTATCAGTATGGAACACGCGTCGCCGTCGATGACGTTTCGTTCGTGCTTCATGAAGGCGAATGTTTCGGACTGCTTGGCCCCAACGGGGCCGGCAAGACAACGACCATTTCCTGCATCTCCGGATTGTTGGCGAACTGGGAGGGCGAAATGCACTTCCGTGACCGTTCGTTCTCTCCAGCAACGAATACGCTCGATCGGGCTTCAATGGGATATGTGCCCCAAGAGCTGGCCGTCTATCCGAACTTGACGGCAAAGGAAAACTTGATGTTCTTTGCCCGCCTCAGCGGCGTGCCGAAACCAAAGCTGGCCGACACAGTCCAGGAAAACCTGCAGCTCGCCGAATTGACGGACCGAATGAACGACCGTGTCTCCACGTTCAGCGGCGGGATGCAGAGACGCTTGAACTTGGCGGCCGGTTTAGTCCACGAACCTCAGCTCGTGCTGTTGGATGAGCCCACGGTCGGTGTCGATCCGCAAAGCCGTAACCATCTCTTCGAAACACTGCTGCACCTAAAGCAGGTGGGACGATCGCTGCTCTACACGACGCACTACATGGAAGAAGCGCAGCGCTTGTGCGATCGAGTCGCGATCATGAACGAAGGCCGCATAGTCGCCGTCGGCACGCAGTCTGAGTTGGCAGCCAGCATCGATCAGCCGGAGGCAGACCTGGAACAGATCTTTTTACAACTGACGGGCAGGAGTTTGAGAGACGAATGAACGCTTTCAACGCCGCATGGACACTCGCCCTTAAAGACCTGCGAAGCCTGGTACGCGACCGCACCGCGATGGTGCTGGCCGTCCTGGTTCCGATCGCGTTGGTGACCGTTTTCGGATGGATCATGGCCTACGCGTTCGGCGGGTCTGGTGGCATGCCCAAGGTCACCCTTCACGTCGCCGACCTGAGTCGATCAGAAGAAGGAACGCAGTTCATTGATGGCTTGAAAGGCGCGGACATGATCCGCGTCCGAAACGTCAACACGAAAACAGAGGCGAATCCCGAACAGTTTCGAAGCGGACTGCGAAAGCTCATTTCCGATGGCGATGCGCATCACATTCTTCTGATTCCGCAGGATTATCCCGAGCGGATCGCGTCCGGTGCGACCCCGAACTTTGAGATGTTTCGCGATCCGGGACGAAGCATGGAAGATCGCTTGATCCGGATTTCGATCATGCAATCCGCGATGGCCGAGCTTGGCGGAACGATTTGGATCGATGGGATGGAACGTATGCTCGCCGACCAAGGCATGCAGCCTGAAGGACTCGAAAACATACGCGGCTGGATGACCAACATTGGTGAGCAAATCTCAGACTTTGCCGATAGCCAGACGGACGGCCCGAACAACGAAATAGCGAACGCCGATTCCGAAACTCAGGGAGCTCGTCGGGCGAACGAGGCAGATCCAGCAGACACAACTGCATCGCAACCCGAGTCCGAAGCTTTGTCCGGTCAAGCTGACTTCTTCAGTGCAATGGGCGATATCGTCCCGCTTGAAACGACCGACGTCGCGCCACCGGACCGCGGCAAACAAGTCACGTACCAGCAGGCGCAGAGCGTTGCCGGCATGACCGTGATGATGCTGCTCTTCGCGCTTACCAGTTGCGGCAGCGTGCTCTTGACCGAACGTGAAGAAGGCACACTCAAACGTCTCTTTGTTCAGCCCATCCCCCGCGGTGCCGTTTTGCTCGGGAAGTTCCTGTTCGTTTTCATGGTCGGGATTTGCCAGATGGCGATCCTCTTCGTCTATGGCGAATGGATGTTCGGGGTGGGCTTGTTCCGCGACCCTGTTTCCCTCTTCGTCTTGTCGGTGACGTGGGTCATCACCGGAGGGGCATTCGGCATGTTCCTGGCTTCCGTATCACGTTCGTCGAAACAAGCGGAAAGCCTCGCATCCCTGTTGATCCTGGTCATGGCTGCGTTGGGCGGATGCTGGTTTCCCCTTCAAATGATGAATCTTCCGGCACTGCTCGACGCCATCTGCAAAAGCACGATGACCTATTGGGCGATGACGGGATTTCAAGGGTTGTTGTGGAGTCAACTTCCTTGGTACGCATCGAAAACGCTTGCCGCAATGACCTGGCAGATTCTCTGGGCAATCGCATTAGCCGGGCTGGCGGTCTTTTTCTTCCGCCGAAACTTTTGCCGCGGATAGCCGGGAATCGAATCGTCTACAAGTCTTGGCGAAGCATCTTGAATCAGAACAGGTCCAGTTGCTTTGGGCTTCCCGGGACTCTGAACTGCGTGCAATCCAGTGGCTGGCTATCAGATTGAAGACCCAATTTGGACGCTGTCACTTTGAAGAGCGCGGCAATCTGATCCGCCCGCTCGCCTCGACCGCGCATACGATCGCGGAACTTCGTGTCGTTTAGACCGCCTTGTCGCACACTACGAATGGCTGCGATTACTTTCTCCGCCCGATCGGGAACCGTTGTGTGCAGCCAATCCAGAAAAACATCTTTCACGGTGTCGCTGAGTCGCAGCATGACGTAGCCGGCGTTCTTCGCACCGGCGGAAGCCGCAGCTTTCAATAGGTCGGGGACCTCGTGATCATTCAAACCCGGAATGACGGGTGCAGTCATGATTCGAACGGGAACACCAGCTTGAGAAAGTTCCCTGATCGCTCGCAACCTCGCGGCCGGAGTGCTTGTACGAGGCTCCAGCTTCCGAGCCAACTTGGCATTCAAAGTGGTCATGCTGATCGCGACATGAACCAGATTCGCATCCGCCATTCGCGTCAACTTGTCGAGGTCACGAAGCACGAGTGCGTTCTTCGTAATGATGCTGACAGGGTGTCGGTGTTCCCAAAACACGTCGAGAATTGACTCGGTCACGCGGAGCTTGGCTTCTTGGGGCTGATAGGGATCGGTGACGCCCGACAACATGACCGGCTCTGGTCGATAGCCCCGTCGACGCAACCAACTGCGAAGCAGCTCAGGTGAATCCTTCTTCACCAAAATCTTCGTTTCGAAATCCAAGCCCGCCGAAAAGCCGAGATACTGGTGCGTCGGTCTCGCATAGCAGTAGCTGCATCCATGCTCGCAACCACGATAGGGATTCACGCTGTACCGAAACGGAATGTCTGGACTCTTGTTCTCCGAGACGATTGATTTTGTTTCGTCATGCAGAACGACGGTCGACAACCGACCGTCGCCGGTCAACTCTGGATCGGGCCTGAAGTGAACCGCCTCGAACGGATTGTCGACGTTGCGGGCAGCGCCACGTCCAACGCTCTTCGACTGATTGCTCCCCAGGCTCACCGAATCTGACTGTGCTCATTTGCGAGGAACTATCCGAAGGAAAGCCCACGATGGGCTTCCACCTGAAACCCTAACCGCAGTCTCGAGCACACTCAACCGATGCGCTGAAGCACAACGTCCAACGTCTTACGCAGCGCGGCACCGCTAGCTCGCATTCCTTGCATTTCTTTGGGCCAAAGATCGATCTCCATGCATTCGAGCACTCCGCCGCGTCCCACGACGGTCGGGACCGAAAGCGCAACGTCGCGAATTCCGAAACAACCACGCTGCACGCTGCTCACCGGCAGTACACGTCGACTGTCCAGAATCACGGCGTCGATCACATCACGAATGGCGATTCCAACCGCGAATCCCGCCCCACCCTTTCGTTTCAGGCATTCCGCGCCGCTGCCCCGTGTGCGTGTGAAGAGTTGATTTGCCATGGCTGGCGTCCAGCCCGGGTACTTGTCCAACGGCAACCCCGCAACGGTTGCGCTGCTCCAAATCGGAACCATGCTGTCACCGTGTTCGCCCAAAATCAACGCCTTCGTCTGCGTCGGCGGCGAGTTCAGCTTCTCGGCGATCAACGAACAGAATCGAATCGTATCCAATTGAGTTCCAAGACCGATGACTTGGCAGCTAGGAAGCCCGAGCTTTTGTGCGGCAACATACGTCAAGATATCGACAGGGTTGCTGACAACCAAAACGATTGCACTCGACTTCGGCCCGGCGGCTTTCACATCCGCAAGAATCTTGACGAACAGATCGGTATTTCGATTGATCAAATCCAGTCGTGATTCATCGGGCTTGCGACGAAGACCCGCCGTGATGCAAATCACATCTGAATCGGGAATCTGTTCGTAGCCTCCACCGACGATCACCTGATCAGCCACACTCGGCGTACCGTGCTGTAAATCGAGGGCGTGTCCGCCCGCGAGTTCCTCGTTGACGTCCAACAGGGCGATTTCTCGTGCCAAGCCGCCGCAATGGAGCGCGAATGCGGCACATGAACCGACCAGTCCGCCGCCTCCGATGATCGAAACCTTCATGAGATTCTGCTTAGTAAGTTTTGCTGAAATGTGAAAAACGACTCGTCCGTCTGCTCATTCCTTAAGATGCGGAGCTCATCTGACGAATGACCTCGTCGGTGATCAGCTTGACCAGTTGTTCTTCGTCGACTGCCGGCTTGGCTGTTCCCGGAGCTTCCTTGGCAGGCATGGACGGAGGAGCCGCGAAAGCCCGTCTTTCGACGCCCGAGTCTTTCCAGGAGTCACGGAAGATATCATTCGCACAGATGTCGCAGTCTTCGTACTCCTTGGTGTTCCGCGGGTCCTTGTAACCCCATTGGTCTTTGAGATCCAAGAGCTCCTGCGACTTCTGTTGGTTGAGAAACGATACGTTCCCGAGTTGCTTGGCCAACATCAGCATGCGGCAATAGGAATCGAGAATTTCCGTCCACCAATAAGCCTGCTCGACGGTTTCGCCGTAGCTGACCGTTCCGTGATTGGCGAGGATCATGACATTGGTCTTATCCACAAACGGAATGATCGTATCGGCGAACGCTTGGCCACCCGGCGTTTCGTACTTCGTAATCGGAACGTCACCCAAGAAGACTTCGACCTCGGGAAGAATGCACTGGGGGATCGGCTCACGGGCGATGGCAAATGCGGTCGCATGTGGAGGATGGCAATGCACCACGCTGCGAACGTCCTCGCGTTGTTTATAGATCTCCAAGTGCAGCAGCGCCTCACTGGAACGTTTCTTTCGTCCCGCGATTTGTTTACCGGTCATGTCGACCATTGCGATATCGTCTGGCTTCAAAAAACCCTTGCAATGAAGAGTCGGCGTGCAGAGCACTTCGTTGTCGCTCACCCTGACGGTGATATTGCCGTCGTTGGCTGCCGCGAACTGACGGTTGTAAATCCGTCGGCCAATATCGCAGATGTCTTGTTTGATTTTGTGTATGTTTTGCATCGGGTCGTCTTCGTCGATGTTGATGGATGGTTTTTGATGAATGATTAAACGCTTGCGTTATCCAGCAGCGCGACGATGGAAGCGTCGAGTGGTTTGATTTCCGGACGAAAAGGTTGCGCCGCCTCGGGACCTTCGGCCAGCGCCACCAAGTCTCCGAGGCCGGTGCTGCAAAGATCCCAGGCTACGACGGAATCTCCACCTAACGGTTGTGTTTCGATGACGTCGACAGACGGAACCATCTCCACCAAGCGAAGCTTGGCTTGATGCATCGCGGGATGCGATCTCGAGAGCGTGACCGTGCCGACCGTGCGTGCGAGTTTCATTCGGAGTCTCCGGTTGGCAACTTGGATATCATCCCGGCGGCATGGACGGCCGTCGCGAGCGTGAACTTGTGGCGATCAAGGACCCAAACCTGGGGATCAAACGACTGAGCGAATCTCGCGACGTCTTCCAGGCAGGTCACCATCACGGCCCGACGTCCCGAAACACAACGCTTGTAGACCTCGGTCGCCGGATCCTCGGTCCAGACGACCGCGATGTGGCTTCGTAGCGAGATGCCTCGTCGAGCAAGCTGCCGCTGGAAGTCGCAGGATTCTGCGTCGTTCTCATCACCGGCGGAAAAACGGATACCGCGCCTTGCGGCTTCTTCACGAGCGGCCGGAGTGACGACGGCGGACGACGGTAGCCGGACGGCTCCGGGCTTCATGTTCCGCAGCGACTCCAATGAAACCACTTGATCGGCGCAGTGCTGCATCGATGTTGAGGTATCGCATTTTGAATCGCCGTGCCAAGCGTCTGGGCGGGCCTCCGATCGGGCCTTCAGCCTTCCGACGACTTCGCGCACCACCATCGAGACGACAACCGGATCGATTGCAGCTTGATGTTTATCGCTCGTCACCGCTCGGCGATTCATATTCCGTTTGGTACTCAATCGATCATGCCGATGACGGTCCATCGGGCGGGTGTGTTGATGTGACCGGTTGCTTCGCGTGCGTAGCTCCCGTCGCTGGAAATCATCACGCGGTCATTGCGTCGCGCACCCAGCGTATCGACCGCGATCAATGGCGGACCGTCCGCGGCATCATCCACCGCGAGTGGCTGGACGATCAACAACCGAGTTCCTTCGAAACTCTCGTGCTGAACGGTCGCGTGCGTCGAACCGAGTACCGTGGCAAGCTGCATCGTTAAAAACCTCAAACGACTCTCAGCTCATCAATCATGCTGCATCGTCGCTCGCGGGTGAACGTGATCGGCGTCGTGACACCTTCGCCCGTCGGACCTGCGATGGAAAACGACAGATAGCCTTCTCCCCCGAGACCGAGCGATGCCATGCACGGCCCGTTCTTGACGTATAACGTTGTGTCCAACGCACGCCCCATCTTGGTCATGTTGTGGACGTTGCGTGAGTGAATGATCGCCGTATGTCTGAAACCGTGCTCGTAGTGCTTTGCCAGCTCGATAGCGTGATCAATATCACGGGCGCGAACAAACGGCACGAAAGGCATCATTTGCTCGACGCTCACAAACGGGTGGTGCTCGTCGGTTTCGCCGAAGACCAGTTCGACAGAATCCGGAATCGTCACGCCCGCGGCTGCGGCCAAGAATGACGCGTCCTTACCGATAAAATCTTTACACGCGGCATCGTGCTGGTCGTCGCCGACTTGCACGATGGCCTTCGAAGTGAGACGCTCGATCTGCGCCGCATTCAGCTTCGTCGCTCCCGCCCGAGTCATGGCTTCCATCATCGAATCAAAGACGGAGTCGACAACGAACACTTCTTTTTCTGCAATGCAGAGCAAGTTGTTGTCATAAGAAGCACCGGCAATGATCGATCGCGCCGCGAGATCCAGGTCCGCCGTCTCATCGATAACCACTGGCGGGTTCCCCGGCCCGGCGACGATCGCGCGTTTGCCGCTATTGAGCGCTGCCCTTGCGACCGCAGGTCCACCGGTCACGCAAATCAATGCGACTTGACGATGCTTGAACAAAGCGTCCGCCGATTCGAGTGTTGGTTCGGCGATCACGCAGATCAAGTTATCGATACCAACCTCGGCTTCGATCGCTTCATTGAACCGCCGCACACCTTCGGCGGCGACACGTTTGCCCGACGGGTGTGGGTTGGCGACAATCGAATTACCACCGGCGATCATACTGATCGCATTTCCGGTCAGCGTCGGCAGGCTATGCGTGACCGGTGTGATGGCTCCAATGACGCCGAACGGGGCTCGTTCAATGATGGCCAAACCGTGATCGCCGCTGTATGCCTTGGTTTCGAGGAACTCGACACCGGGCGTTTGCTCACCCAGCGTTCGCAGCTTTTCGATTTTGTGTTCCGGTCGCCCGATCTGTGTTTCTTCCATCTCCATCAAACCAAGCTCTTCGCATTGCTCGATCGAGATGCGCCGAATGATGTCGATGATCCGCTTTCGGTCTTCCATGGGCCGGTGGCTGAGCTGCTCGAACGCGGTTCTCGCTGCTGCGACAGCCGAGTCGGCATCGTAGAAAACGCCATGACGCCCACCGCTCGTAGCGGAGGGAGCGGTCGGCATCGGGCCGACCTCAGCCAGGACTTGCGCGACGACGTCGCGAATCAAGTTTTCATCGAATTGCATGATGTTCAGTCTCGTGAGTACACGTTTAATTTGTCGAGGTGAACCTTGTCGACGATCCCAATGATCACGGCATCGATCGGCAAGTTTTTCGTTTCCGGTGTCAGGCGAGCACTGCTTCCTTGCGTGATCAACACATAGTCATCCTCGCCGGCTCCCAGTGTGTCGACGGCGATAAAAGTCCTTCCGGTCGAGACCAAAGAGCTGCGCTTCTTTTCTTCCAGCCTGTAGGGTTCGACGACGAGCAACTTATGTCCCGTCATCGATTCCACTTTTTGCGTGCTCACCACCGAGCCGGTCACGCGTGCAATGAACATGAATCAACTCGCTTGTTTGAGTGCGTGCACGGTCTGACGGGCGACGATGACTTCCTCGTTCGTGGGAATGACCCACAACTCGGTTTTCGAATCCGACGCGTGGAACGAAGCCTCCCCATCCACTTCCGAGTTGCCCCGGGCATCCAAGTTGATGCCGAGCTCCTCCAGACCCCCGCAGACCGCTTGGCGAACCCAAGCATCGTTCTCGCCGATTCCGCCGGTAAAGACGATCGCGTCGCATCCGCCGAGCGCGACCAACATGCCGCCGAGATGCCTGCGGATCTCTTCCACGTAGACGTCCAGTGCGAGTCGACTCGCTTCATCGCCGTCGGCTGCGGAAGAATGCAAATCACGCATGTCACCACTCTTCCCGCTCAGGCCGAGCAATCCTCCGTCACTCGCCAGTGTTGACAGTGCTTCATCGAGCGAAAGTCCGGTTCTTTGCAGGATGAGCGGCAACGCGAACGGATCGAAATCCCCGACACGATTGTTTTGTGGTAGGCCGGTTTGGGGCGTCATGCCCATCGTGGTCATCACACTTTGTCGATCCCGAATCGCCGTCAGCGAACTGCTGCCACCGAGATGACACGAGATCACCCTGGCCTGCGCCTTCCCGATCAGCTCGGCACTTCGGAAAGCGATGTATCGATGACTCGCTCCATGGAAGCCCCATTTGCGGACTTGAAACTCATCCGCCCATTGACGCGGAATTGCATATTCCTTATGAGCCTTCGGAATCGTTTGATGAAAATCGGTTTCGAACGCGGCGACCAAGGGCAACTCGGGGAAGCGACGTTGAAGCGACTTCATCGCCGCGATGTACGGCGGATTGTGGGCGGGTGCCGCCGCACTCATCTCGCCCATCGCGTCAAGCACATCGTCATCGACAATAAAGACGCCAGACAACCGCCCGCCATGAACGGCCTTGAATCCGATCGC
>JBCCOI010000232.1:0-10732 GCA_039025515.1 Planctomycetota bacterium | reverse complement strand
TTCACCATCCTCTGGCAACTCATCTCGCAGTGGAAGATCTATCCCGAGCAGGGAGTGAATCGTATGTTCGTATTCCGTCCTTGTCAGGCGTCGACCACGTACCCGGCCTCGATCAGCAACGTCGCGCGAGTCCGACTCCATCAGCCTTCGGTCGAGACTTCTAAGGAATGTGGCGGACTCGTTGGGGGCAAGGTCCGAATTCGGCGGCATCTCTCCGTCTTGGACGCGCTGGTAAACGCGTCGCCAAGTCTCAAAGGCTTGGGACTCACGGAGGTCAAAAGGTAGCCCGACCAGGCTCAGTCCAGCCTCCGGCTCATCGTTACTATGACAGTCTATGCAATGCTCGCCGAGAAATTCGGTGATCGGTGGCGGTGTGCTTGTGAGTTCGCTCTCATCCGCCACCGCTCTTCCCGATAAAGCGATGATCGTCACGGCGAGCAGAACGCAGAGATACCTGGGTCGGCATATGCACAAACACATCGGCGTGACCTCGGATTGACTCGGTCTGATATCCATATCCCTATAGTTCGCGCCGCCGCGGATCCTGCCGCATATTTTCTCAGGATAAGTGGCCTAAGCTTCTAGGACGGTCATTCATTGCTGGAATAGCGCTGCATAAAGTCTGTTCTACTCAACCTATGGCGATTTGGTACTGCCGGGCGTGACTTGGGCGATATGGCGGTTCAGCTCGGTCACCGCTTCAGCCAGGCCCGGTCGCGGCGTCAGCCCATCTCCGAAGAGTCCCTGCTTGAGTCCCCCGCTTTTGTTGAAGGCACCTGTCGAGTCCACGGGATTGCACCAAAAGGCGCCTATGATGTAGGGCGTCTCAAGTGCAGCGTGGATGTACTTTGCATACTCAACACCCGCTGACCGAGCATCCTCCTGCAGATTCCAACCGCGGATCTTCTTATCGCCGTCTTTGAATCGAATCGCGAAGTCGCAGATCAGAATGGGCTTCCCTGTAAGCTCATGAATCTCCTGATAGTTCGCCTTCGGAAACCCAGGTTGGAAGTTCGGCTGAATCGCGATGGCGTCGACCCAGGGCACGAGTTCCTGCAGCACTCCCGGGACGATGGTATTGAAAGCGAAGCGGTCTCCGAAAATGAGATGATCTGGATCGTGTTTCTTGTTCGCTGCTCCCATCACGCGGAAGTACTCGCGCGCGATGAGCCGTAGAAAAGCGATGTCGCGTGCTTCGGCGTCTTCGCCTTTCCAGGTCTTTAAGAATTCGGCGTAGACCTTCTGGCCGTGAGCATCGGCAGGCAGATCACGGATGAAGTCCACCCAGTTTTTGCCAACGGAATTCTTCAGCGGCCAGGCGCCGAGATCAGTCCAGTAGTAGCCGATCAGGTTTGGGTTGTTGCGGTTCTGGAGACACGTCTGCTTAACCTGCTGTGTCAGCCGCTGTTGCACGCTGGGATCAAAGATGTCGATGAAGCGGAAGCTCCCGCCTTTGCCGCGATACGTCGAGATGGGGACGTAGTTGCGACCTTCAACGTACGGCATGTCTGTCTTGAGTTCATCAGGACAGCCGTAACCATATGAGTTGAAACCGAGATCTTTGCAGGCTTTTGCGACAGTGCTGTAGTCGTCACTCAGGCTTCGGTTTGTTGTATGAGTGATCCCATGGGCGAAGAACGGCTTTCCTTGTGGAGTGATCAGCCACGTACGGCCATCGATCTCGGCCAGCTTGAAAACGCCACCTTGCTCACGACCTGTGGCGGCGTCTACCGACCGTGGTTCTTCATTTGGCTTCGCCTTTAGTATCTCAGACTGAAGATTGTTTGAAACACGCGAGCGTTGCTTCCGGAGTTCCCGATATAGGGTCAGCTGTTGAGGCGTGAGCAGTGCTTCGATTTCGGCGAATTTCGCTTTATAGAAGTTCGCTTGTTCCGTCTTCCGCTTTTCAGGATCCATCTTGCGGAGCTCGGCCCACTTGGCGGTCATGGCTTTCTGAATGCTAAGGAACCGCGGCCGTTGCTCGTCCGACAAATTCAGGCTTTCGTGGATCGGTGTAGCTCGTGACTTTGACCGCTTTTCATCCTGAGCGTTTGCGGCCACCGATAAAGCCAATGCTATGGCGGTGAATGCTATGCAGTTTCCCTTGGTTCTTATCATATTCATTTCACGTGGATGTGGTTTATTCTTGGCGGGCGTTGCTAGTCCGCGGCAAGTCCTCGAAAACTCTTTCCAAAATGACCTTTCTGACTTCCATAACCTGACCACCGGGCATCCGATCGGCCGAGAGAACTAGCTTTGTGGTCCCTCGTACCAACCCCATTCTTCCGAGTTCGAGGGTTGCCCAGGGTTTCTCCAACTCGCCGCTGCGAGGCGCCCGATCGCGGTTCGGAAACAGAGCCGGTTCGAAAGGCTGGTCAACGATCGCCTTCAGTTCGTTCTCATTCACCGTGACGCGAATCTGCGATCCGATGTCTTTCGTGGCGCAATTGTATTTCACAGCAACTCTGTATTCGCCTGCTTCCATGACATTGATGTCCCACGCAATCTTGTCGTCAGGGTCAACCCAGTTGACGATCCAGTCGTGATGAAATCCTCTGCCATGGAACTTGAGCGATCCACTCAGTTTCGATTGCACCGCATGCAGATGAGTAATTGGGAACTGCTGATATCCGCAGGGAATGAGCGATTCCAATTCCCAGTCTTTCGAGACGTCTGAAAACCAATTGCGATATGCGGCCCGATGTCGCTGGAATTGTTCAGGGAACTGCTTGCTGATGTCTTTCTTCTGGCCGGGATCTTCAACCAAGTCAAAGAGAGATTCCTCTTTCGCTGTCAGGACATAGCGGTAGCGGAGGCTTCGGGCCGCACCGTTGGGTAGTTGCAAATTCTTCGCCCAATAGCGGTGGGTAAAAATCATCCGATCACTTGGGGCGGATTGCCCATCCAGAAGCGAGGCTTTGAGGCTACGCCCATCCAACTGGAGACTCTCGGGGATTTCGATATCGCAAAGATCCGCCAGTGTTGGCAAGAGGTCGATGTGAGCGGCGAGTCCATCGACAACGCGATCAGGTTTGATGTGACCGCTCCAGCGTGCAAAGAGAGGGACACGTACGCCGCCTTCGTCAACATGCCCTTTATGACCCTTCATGCCACCGTTGTAGCGATCGGGCGTATTCGGCCCGTTGTCGGTTAGGAAAAGTACAATTGTGTTTTCCTGAAGGCCCAGATCTTCCAATTTCGTTAGAAGCCGGCCAATGTTGTCGTCGATATTCTCAACCATCCCGTAGAGCGTTGCTGTCTTCACATCCAGACCGCGAGCGCTGTACTTTTCGTAGTGAGCATCCGGCACCTGATACGGTGTGTGCGGTGCGTTATAAGGGATGTAACAGAAGAATTTTTCGTTGCGATTCGCTTCGATCCATTCCATCGCCTTGTCAGTCAAGACATCAGTGATGAAGCCATCGGTTTCGATCGTGCCGGCATTGTGTTCGAGTACCGGATCGAAGTAGTTTCCGAAATGCCCCGCACAAAACCCGACGAACTCGTCAAACCCCTGTCCATTGGGGTTGTGCGGGAAGTGCTCCCCGTTGTGCCACTTACCGAACAGCGCTGTGTTGTAACCGTTGGCCTTGAAAAGCTCTGCAATCGTGGTTTCTTCATGCCGCATGATCTCCAATCTGTTGGAGACATTCACCGTTCCGGTGCGAATGTGATATCGGCCGGTCAACAAGCTCGCTCGGGTCGGTGCGCAAAGAGGCGAGACAAAGAAGTTCTTGAAGCGCACACCATCCTTCGCCAACTGGTCCAGGTTCGGTGTATCGATCAACGGGTTGTCATGCGAACGCACATCGCCGTATCCCTGGTCATCTGTCATGACCAGAATCACATTGGGCTGACCGGCGGGTTCGGCGCACTGAGCGTTGTGACAGACGAAGACACAAATCACCGGGAAGATGCAACGTGCAATAAAAGTCTTGGTGCTTTTGATATTTGTCAACCGCCTGAACTTCATAGAACGCTCTCTCGTGATGCAAGGAACGAAGGTCGATCCCACTCCTGAAATTGGTGGGGATTGCTAGCCTTCTGATATCCTTGGACTCGGCGTTCAAATAGGGATCGATCAAATCCCGTTTGTGACGGCTCATCAATACTGATGCTATTCATACTTCGAGACTCACCTAAAGCTCTTAGCCATTCGCCTAGAGATGATTTTGTTCGCCTCAGTCATTTGAGCGACGTGTTCTTGATCCGGATTCTCCATTTCGTCTAGGAGCCCACGCCGGCGAGCCTTGTTTCGTTGGTACGCGCCGCACAGATGAAAGCCGATACAGCCAGGGTTCTCAAACAGTCCAATGAGCGTCTTTGCATACCACTCGCCGTTGTTTGGCTTGAATAACGAATTGCTGCGTACGTTCACTCCGGCAGCATCGGCCAGGAGCACGGGCATTCCGGTTTTCTTATGCCACTCGTCGAGATGACTGACGGGATCTTTGAAATCCTGAAACGACAGCACGTCTACATACGGCTTAGCAGCATTCACGACTTCCATTTCAATCGGGGCGTTGGCTTCGTAACGATCGCCCAAGAGCAAGTGGTGTTTGTCATAACGACGAATGGTGTCGTGAATGGTTCTATAGTAGCCGGTTGCCAGTTCGCCGAGATCCTTGCGGCCCGCCTCCGACTTTAGGCGTTCGGGATCAAAGATCGGTCCTCGCCATTGGTTATCCGGTCGGTCGTGAGTCCACGTTGGGCAATCGCTGTAGAAGTAACCGATGAGATTACGTTCCTCGGCCAGTTCTGCGCAGTGAGACCGTGCCACATAGTCGACCCATTCCTTCCAATCGTCGCTGCGGAAATCATAGTGAACCGTGTGCTTCTCCCACTGATGCGATTCAGTGAACGGGAGTAAATGGCAATACGGCATGTCGAGCGCGCGATACTCGTCGACGGTAAAGGGCCGCGAGTGTTGCCATTTCTTGACCGTGACTTCCTGCACCCAACCGACGGTGTTAAAACCCCAGGACGCAAGATTTGGGGCGACTGATTCTTTAATCCACCGCAGCGTGCTGCCACCGTACTTGGTACGCCAGAGGTTGATATTTTCAGGGTACCGGAGACTTGCAGGATCGATGTGGTTGAGTCCCATCGAAAAGAACGGCTTACCCTCTGGAGTAATCAACCACCAGTGATCGTTGACTTTGCCGAGAGTAAAGAAATTGCTCGGTGCAACCTGGGTCGTTTTCACTTCAGATGCGCTGACAGCATCCAAAAGGGGAATGGCAGTTAAGCCACAACTAAAAGTCAGACCACCAGTCAGGAAGATCCGGCGTGAGGGCTTGCGCATGCTATTCCTTGCTCCTTACCAGCACTCTCAATTGATCTACACCACGACCGGGAGTGACATTGACGCTCAGACCGATTGTTTTCATGTCTTGGGAGACCGTTACCTCGTCTGCCGCCCAGCCGCCGCCATTGTCGGGATTTGGACTTTCAGCACGAATGCCACGACCACCAATAGTGCGTGGTTCGAGGCCGCGGTACTGTCTACTCGCCATTGGATAGCGCACTGCGTCGATTCCCACAATCGGATCGCTGACAGCAAGTTGTCTTGCATCGCAGATTAACCCGACAATATCCTGGTCAAATTTGATGACACCCTGGACTGGTGGGTGTTCTGCCGATCGAAAATGAAGGAGATAGCTGTCGACTTTCGTTCCTGCGGGAATGAATTGCCCGGAGCCACCGAACACGCGATAACTGCCTGGCGTGTCCAACGTCGCCGGAACATCCTGGGGCAGCAAAACGCCACGTTGCTCAGGTATTACCTCGATCCAAGAACTGGTTGGCCCCCTGAGGTCCTGCGCGGCGACCGTTTCCTTCAACCGAATGTTTCCCTGGAGGAAAGTAAGGCCGAGATCGCTCCGTTTCCCGACTCCCAAAACTCCACGACTGGACCGAACCGGGATGTTTTCTGATCCCAATTCGTCGTCGGCGTCAACCTTCAATCGAATCGCTTGCCCCTCTTCGATTCGTATACTTCCACCAGTTCGATTGCTTGAACCACTGGTTCTTACGTCGAGGCGTTCAAAAACTTCAACCAGTCCCTCGATGACATGAACCTCTGTCTGGCGTCCATCTCCAACCCTCAGCCCAAACTCCGTTCCGAGGTCGACCACTTCCGCCTCATTCGTTGTGATGGTGAAGCCAATTGCTTCCTCTGGAATTCTTGCAACCAGATTGCCGGAGGACACATGTAGCAAGTCCTTGTTCTTCAGCTCGAAACTTGATGGCCCCTGCAGCGTAATACGAGCTCCGCGATTGAACTCCAGCTCCGCCGTTCCTGTATCCAACTGAAAGCTACCTGCCTCAAGTAGTGCTCCAGACATTAGCTCGATGCCTTGCCAATCCGCATCGACTGATGCCACCAATCGCGCGACCGGCTTTCCGGCTGGCACGGAGGTTTCGGATGTTGGCGTACCTCGATCCACCGGACTCCACTGCGTTACAACGAACAGGGCAGTGGCGGCCACGGATGCTGCCGCCACCGCAACGCCGTAGAAAAAACTCCTGTGAGAAGATTGCTTTGCCTTGGCCTGGGATGAAGAATCGGCCACCAAAGTCTCCGAATTCGCGCCTCGAACGACAGCCTCTCGGTAGCCGCCCTCCAGCGCAACGCGGAATCGATAGAGCCTACGCAGCTGCTCATCCTTGGCGAGCAACTCATTTAGGATCTCGACATCTTCCGGCGTCGCTTGTCCAAGTAGATAATGGTCGATGCGATCTTCCGGTTTCAAATCTTCTGCGGTCATGACAGTTCCAGCCTCATTTTCGCTTCGACGCACCGCGACAGTTTCGCACGAAGTCTGCCAATGATTTTGTAGAGCGAGTTAGGCGTCTTACCGGCTTTCTCGGCGAGTGTTTTCACTTCGCCTGCCCCGCGATAAGGCGCCAGGACCAGTTCACGGCGTCCAGGAGACAGTTCGCCAAGACAATCTGCCAAAGAATGCTGGATACGGATCAGGTCTTCGGACTCGGTTTCCGCTTCTTCTTCGCGAGCGATTAGTTCGAGCACGTCCTTGTCGAGAACCAGTCGATCGCGCCGCATCTTTGCAATCGCATTGAAGCACTTGTGACGAAGGATGACTTTCCCCCAAGGCAGAAAGCCGTCCTGATCCCGCAGCCGCAATCGATTTTCCCACATCGTGATGCTGGCATCCTGAAGTACGTCATCCACACCGCTCCAATCAGGCAGGATTAATCGCGCGTAGTTCCGTAACGCCAACTCGTGGCGGGCGAATAGCCGCACAAAATCCGCTTCGGAAATCGTAATCGTGGGTTCAGATTGGTCAGGCTGCGCTTTCATGTTCATGTTCCTATAGTTCGCGCCGGCCCAGAACCTGCCGCTCGTTTCCAAAACTCTTTCGCCCGCCTCGCTGTGAGATGACTAGTGCAACCTAAGAAGCGGATGTGTGGAGTCCAATTGCACCTCGCAGTGCTTTTGCGGCTATTTTCAGCGGCACGGCCGTTCTCCGAGTCTTAGCCTGCAGCAAAGCCCCCTCCACGGTGGAAACAATGAGAGAAGCGAGCTCATTCGCTAGCTTTGCCGAAAGCCCTTCCTCCTTGAGCGATGCAAAGAAGCCGCCATCTTCTTGGCCAGTGATTCAAGGCATTGGAAAACCGCCTCGGCGGTGGAATTTGCCCGAGTGAGGAAATCCTGATTCACGGCGATTGCAAACTCGGCTTGCTTCTGGATCGCCGCAACGACCAATTCATCCTTCCCTTTGGGAAAGAAGTGATACAGGGATCCCTTGTTGGCATCACATGCTGTGAGCACGTTCGACAGGCTAACGTCAGTGCACCCTTGCCGAGCCAACAATTCTCGCGTGCGTTCGACAAAGATGTCGCGTGAGAGTCGATTCATGAATGGAGCGTTTCGTCGTTCAATGGGTATCTAGTATGCGAAATCTAGCGTGACTTGACCAATCGGTCAAAATTACTACCCTCTGCAGTATGCCAGTTGACCAATCGGTCCACTTTTGCAGACGGGAGACGCACTCATGAACGGAAAGCTAGTCGGCTACTGGCTCTTAACGGGACTCTCTTGCCTCGCGATGGGAGCGGCTGGAGTCTTGAATCTTATTCGCTTCGAAGGCCAACAAGAGGCGATGAGAAGTCTCGGCTATCCGGTTTACCTCATGACGATTCTTGGAGTCGCGAAGGTACTTGGCGTCATTGCACTGTGGATTCCAAGAACACCGCTCCTGAAGGAATGGGCCTACGCCGGTTTCACTTTCGATCTTCTCGGGGCATCTGCCTCTCACGGATTTGCCGGCCACTCAATCCCTGAGGTCATGGCTTCCCTCGTTTTTCTCACGGTGCTCGTCGGCTCCTGTTTACTGCGCCCTCTCAGCCGTCGCGTGCGTGTTGAAACCGAACCCGAAAACCTAAAACCGGAGACTCAGTCATGAATCGGCAAGCAGAATTCAAACTCGATAATAAGACTGCCTGGCTGCTTCGCTTCATTGCCGTCCTTTGGGTGATTTGGGGGCTAGTTCATGTCCTTGCAGGCGTGATGACCATTGCACAAGATACACCTGAAGCAGTTGCTGGAATTGCTGATGCTGTCGATGCGGAAACATTGAAACTCGATTATCCTGACGCCGCCGGAGCCGTTATCAATCAACACGGTTTCAACCTGCTATGGATCGGCGCTGTGACAACGATCTGCGGCGTATTTGTTTGGCGACGGTCCAAGCCCGCAATGTTGCTAGCCGCTTTGGTGGCTGGACTAGCTGATATCGGCTACTTCCTCTTCATGGACCTCGGCGGATTCGTCCACTTCATTCCCGGCACCCTCATGACACTGATCTGCTTGACCGCCATCATCTGCAGCGGAATCGCGTATCGACGAGTTGGTAAATCTGATTAAGCAATGCATGCGGTGAGACAGGATAACATCGAGTCAGTGCAGCCAGACGCGACTTTCGCACGGTTCAAAGTAGCACAGGTTGCATCGACCTAGGCGGAACGGCGTGGGGGATTTGGGTGCATCGGCTGTTTTGATTTGGATGACCGATGTGGGCAAACGGAGTAGCTGAATGACGCCGTCTCGGTGATTTGGAGCGATGCTGGGCGAACTTTTTCGAGCGGACGTGGCAGGATCATCCAATCGCGTTACTGCTTGTTCGACTGAAGCGTTCGCGAGAGGTCTGAGTGGCCTCGTGATTGTGCCCAGGCTTTTGGCCGAGCCCAAACGGGTGACGAGGGTAGTTCGGGGTCGGCGCCGGCTTTGAGCAAGAGTTCCACGGCATCCGTTTGACCTCCTCTGGCTGCAAATCCGAGCGGCGTTGATTGGTACTCCATATCGATTGCGTTCACTTCCGCGCCGAACTCGATGAGCAGCTCGAGCTTGTCAAGGTAACCGCGGTAGGAAAACTCGTGAAGAACTGTGCGTTCGAGCCAGTTCCGATGATTCGGGCTCGCGCCGTGCTCAAGCAGTTTCCGCGCAACATCGTTGTGCTTAAACGCATATGCCGCTCCCCAATTCGACCGATCAGGAACACGTGCTCCACGCTCCAACAACAGATCCACGATACCCATGTTTCGCCTACTGGCCGCAAACGCAAGGTAGCCCTCTCCGTAGAAAGCTGCCGGATTGCGCACCAGCGTTGGGTCTTTGTCCAGAAAACAGCGGAGCGAGTCGATATCGTTTCGCATGATCGCGCCCGACACGGGATCAAGTCCATCGCTTTCCTCTGGATCGGGCTCCGTCGGTTCGCGAGCATATTGTCGCAACAGATCCAACAGAAGCTTGTTGCCTTCAGCGGCAGTGAAGGCCGTGCCGCTGGACTCGACGGGGGCATGCGGGTTCGCACCTGCTTCAAGCAGCAACCGCGCGCAATCGATGTGCCCGCCGCGGGCCGCGGCCCAAAGTGCAAAACCGTTCGGGGCGTTCGCTTCGGCAAGAGTGACGTCTGCTCCAGCATCGAGCAACACTCGGACGATGCCGACGTGCCCACGAGCCGCCGCGGAAGAGATTGGTCGTTTGTCGCAAGAGTCGCAGAAATTCGCGAGCTTAGGTTCGTTCCGTAGAGAGTTACGAACCCGCTCGAGATCGCCGAAGGTAGCGGCCAGGTTGATATTTGGCTCCGTGTGGCGAAGCAGCAACTCGGCACACTCCCACCCATTCTCACGGTGATACCAATAGTTGTTGCGATAGAGCGCGACATGAATGGGTTTGAATCCTTCCTTGTTTGCCGCGTTTGCATCGGCCCCTCGACCAAGTAAGAGCGCGACCAATGCTACATCCAGGTTCCTTGCGGCAACGTGTAACGGCGTGTTGCCGTCCTCCTCACAAACGTTGCAGTGGTTTGACGAATTCGACAGCCGATTCTGAACAGCCTTCACATTGCCGCTGGCCACGTCGTTGATGATTGAGTGCGGTCCTGGTTCATAGTATGGAAACCGCTTTCGAACTGCCTTTGATAGAAGCTCCACGATCTGCGAATCCTGTCGATCTCGCGCCGATACAAGCAGCGAATCGTGAAAGGGATAGTTTTCGCCAGCGACGTCGGCTCCCTGTTCGAGTAAATACTTCACGACATTCGAATGTCCGTACGCGACTGCCAAGTGCAACGGGGTTTGGTAGTCGTAATAACAGTTGACGAGCGAGGGACACGCTTCGACGAGCAAACGAATTCGGCCCAGATCACCTGTGATGGACGCATTGATCATGTCCCAAATATGGTGCCCCTTTCCGTTCTCGAAGGGA
>JBCCOI010000231.1:0-10746 GCA_039025515.1 Planctomycetota bacterium | reverse complement strand
GTCCCAACGTGTTCACGATGCTGACTGTGGTCCTTGCCGGGAAGAGCCGTGATGGCGACATCAGGACCCGACCATTCGCCATCAGGGTCGAACATCAGTGGTTCGATACTGTGACCCTCCAGCGCATAGCCCGATCGATTCGCATTCGGCTGCTCAGGTAGTCCACACACATCGATGAGTGTCGGGTAAACATCGATTAACGAAATGGGTTGATCGCATGTGACGCCTTCCGGCATCCCATCGAGCCCGGCGACGATAAACGGAATGCGAGTACCACTGTCCCAAAGCGTTTGTTTGTAGATCGCTTCCTTTCCGCCCACGTGAAAGCCGTGGTCACTGGTGAGAATCACGAGGGTGTGATCGGCATGTCCGCTGGCATCAAGTGCATCTAGAACGGTGCCCACTTGGTCATCAATAAACGAGACGCACGCCATGTAGGCTTGCAGCCACTGCTTGTACAGTTCCGGTCGGTCCTCATGATGGAAAAGCATTTGGTACCGACGAAACGCGTAAAGGCTCTGATTCGCGAGACTCGGTGCGCAATCATCGAGATCACCGTCGCGATACGCTTCTGGTACTTCGATTTGTTCTAACGGGAATCGATCGAAGTACTCCTGCGGCGCATAGAGAGGCGTGTGTGTTCGGCTAAATCCTGTGAAGAGAGCAAATGGCTGATCATGGTTTTCTCGCAATACGTTGGATGCCCAAGCCGCATTGGTCTCATCCGGCATCGGATCTCGTTCGTCGTCTGAAACATATCGCCAAGGCTTGCCCGAGAGTCGCCAGCCACGGTAACCGGGAACTCCGTTTTCCGTGTCGGCTTGGTATTCGGGAATCATCGAAAGTGGGCCAAAGGTGTGCTCCCACTGGTAGTCCATGTCTGGATCCGCATCATCGGCAAAGAAATACAACTGTTTCGGATGCGGAATCAATCCACGACGAGTCTCTTTGCGGCCGTCCCAAGGCCATGGTCCGATGTTTCCTCCAGGGCCTTTTGCGGTATAGAACCCCTTCGGATCTTGGTTTCCGTGGTAGATTTTTCCGACGGAGTAAACATCGTACCCGTTCGTCGCTAAGTGTTCCGTAAGTGTCACACATCGGCTCAGAATCACGTTCTCGCGGTAGTCTTCGAACCAATAGAGGCTGGACGTCTGCGGGTAGATTCCCGTTAGCATGCTTGAACGAGACGGCGCACAGATTGGATCGTTACAGTGGGCGTTCGTGAAGCTGACGCCACGAGCCGCAAGTCGATCAAAGTTGGGTGTTGGAACATCCGGTTTTCCAACCGGATCAAGCGGCATGTCGTTGAGATCATCAACAATGATGAACAGCAGGTTCGGTCTTTCTTGCGCAGAAGAGACCGAACACAAACCGATAAATAGAAAAGTAACCCAGCGAGCATTCATTTAAGCGGGAATGGCAAAGTGAAATAAGGATCAGATTGCTCCCATGGTACTCGAATGACGTACCGAGAACGAATCGAGAAAGTGATTCCGAAAAATGCTCGACCTACTCAACACGCTTCGGCGGATTTTTGTCGAAGAGAATCGAGTAACGAAGTGGATGTCGCAGAAAGTCCATCACGACCGCTATCAGAATGTTTTTCAGTATTCCCAGATCCGCTCCGCGCGACTTGAGAGCAATCCACAGCGTGATGGAAAAACTGACCACCAGGTTCGTCAATCCAATGAGCAGTGCTCCCGAAATGGCCAAGGCAACGTCGACCAGTGCGGTGCCTTGAGATGCTACGGAAAATCCGATATTCGCCGTGCTAAACGCGATGTGACGGATATCGACGCCAAACGGCAGGAAATGGCCGAGAAGAAATGCAGTTCCGAGCAGCAGCCCGAGCACGAGATTGCCGACAAACATGCCAGAGTATTTTGAGCAGTATTTCCCGAGCAGCTCTCGGTATGGCAGCAGACGTCGGTGGCGCACACGCTCTAGGATCCTTAACGCTACCACCTTGTTGTCAATGAACCCGGAAACAAGTCCCGAGGTAGCCAAGAACACGCCGGCAACCGCCGCGAAGAAGATCAGTTGCACGCTCGGCATCACGTTCTTCATGAGGTAATCGGGTTTGATCACGCTGCCAATGAAAGTCCCCCAGCCAAGAACGTTGAACAGCGAAATTGCAAGATAGCCAAGGAACAATGCAACGCCAAAATTGCCGACGATCGAGACGAACTGGCTTCGAAAAACGGTACGCACCAAGTCGACGACACTTTGGACCGAATCAATGCAGAGTCCATTCTTGCGATCGATGAATCCTGCCAGCGTCGATGCGGTCATTGCCGGCTGCTTCGTCGCGATAATCCCACCACAAAGACTGACGACAATGAAGCAAATCGCGTAGTTCAAGCCGTACCAGATACCGCTCGACAGGTCGTTCATTTCTAAAGAACCGAGCACCAGCTTCGCCAACGCAAAAACGACGATGATCGCACCACCGAACATCGCTTTGCGAAGAAATCGCCGATATTCAGTGCGGTTGTCTGCGATGTACTTCTCTCCCTTGTTCGAAGTGTTCTCCACGACCGCAAGTGCGAGAAGGTCCGTATGCCGATTCAGGTGACGGACCAAGCTGTGTTCCTGGACTCGATAGGATTTGAAGTTCTCGACGAGATCTTGCCAGTGCCTCAATGACTGCAGATTGGTTCGAAGTTCATTCAGCTCCCTAACACGTTGACTGTACTCAAGTAGCCTACGTGAAATCATCGTCTGATGCAGTGTCGTTCCGACCCTGAACTTTCGCTTTCGGAACGTAGTGACCAAACCGTCGAGATCGGCAAGTGCACTCTTGAGCGCAGAGGAGGTACCACCGCCATCGCTTTCCAGCCGTGACGCCAAGCAATTCACACGACTAAATGGTTCAGGATCCAAATCGAGCTCATCGAGTTTCTCGACGAATCGTCCATCTAAGCCATAGGCAGCCAGCTTGGCACAGAGCGCGAGGATGCTCTGTGATAACTGTTTCTCAACGCCACGGGAGAAGTCTCCCTCAGCACTTAGCCGATCAAGAATGATCTCCGCCGCATTGTCGTTATGAACAACCAAGTGTTCTACCGATCCGTACTTGGGAACGGATGGAAGCACCCATTCAAAGAGACGACGGATAAAGCCTATGGAGAATCCATAGTCTTCAACCAACGAATACTTGGAGAAGAAGGTGTAGAAGTCAATCTCGTTCCGCATTCAAGACTTACCCCACCGGTTTAAAGTTCGAACGGTCGATGGCCTGTGTCCTGTTTGCCTTCGACTCTGCGGAACTTAGGAGGCGTTCGGGAGTGACTTCGGCAAACTCATAAAAACGACGGATCACCGGGGGGTGACGCGTGGCAACCAACGTTGCCATGTACAACACGCTTCGGACTTGGCTGCGGCCTCCTTTGGCTTTGCGACGCTTGTCCGACTTGCCGGATTGATTCGCCAGCGGGGCCACACAAACGAGCTTCGCGATTTGTCCTCGACTGAGGCTGCCCAGCTCAGGCAGTTCAGCAATCAACATCGCCGTGGTGACCATCGCGAATCCGGGAACGCTTAGCAATTGACCACGCTTTGACTCGATCAATTTCGAAATCTTGTGCTCTCGCCGAGAGGAGTCGCGTCGACTAGGGCTGATCTCAGATTGCACAGATCCAGTTTCCCTGACGGTTTAGTTCGGATGCGAACGGATCCTGCAGAGAATTCACGTGGAATCTCGCAATTCGATTTTGAAAGCTACCAGCTTCAATGCCTGAAACAAAAGCGCAACTTCAAAAGTTATGAATCAGCTTGCAGCCAACGCCTGATTCCAAAGCCATGTGACGGCGACGGTGATTTCCTGCTCGTGTGCTTCCGTCGCCACGCCGTCGTGCCCCAATCCCTCCATCACCACCAATTGCTTTGGCGCGTTGATCGATTCGTAGATCGTCATTTGCAACTCAGGCGGCACCAACTTGTCGTACTCGGACTGCAGTATGACGGTAGGCAGTCGTATTTGGGTCGCCGTTTGCATCAAGTTCATCGAGGGCGGCAAGCTTTCCGCAATCGAATCGGTCCAACGACCTGCGGGATATCGATGAGCGACACGTTTGACCGTCTGCACGAGGGGAGGCGGGTTTCGCATCATCAAGCCGTCGATGCGATCGGAGAACTGATTGGCAACCGAAACGGCCGTCGCGCAGCCGAGTGAGTTTCCGACTAACCAGACTTTTGTGTCGGTGCTCGAAACTTCTTCGATCATCAATTCGAACATCATTGCCGCGCGTGCGGCCATAGCCGAAAGAGAGGCGCGTCCCGAAGTCCGGCCGTATCCCGGGCCGTTCCAGGTGTAGACTTCGACGTCCACGTCCGGCAAGCACCCACAAGGCCAGTCGGAAGCTCGTTCCGCGCGACCCGCCGTTCCCGGGAACTTGAAGACGATCAATTCGGGAGGAACCTCCCGCCGATCGGCTTCCGATGACGCATCGGCTTGAAACCGAGTCGCCGGCCGGCTGACGAATAATTCGTCGGTAAGTCCGTCGCGAGACAGAATCAACCGTTCCTTCGGCGCATACGGCATGTGGCCGCGTGAAGGTCGCAGCACGAATTGGTCGAGTAGTCTTTGCCGGAGGGCCCGAATCATGTTCTGCATCTTGATCGGGCATTATGGATTTGACTATACCCATTTCTTCAGCTTCACGTGGTTGCGAAGGCGGTTCATGGACTCGAGAGAGTCGAAGCTGGCTTTCTAGTGATCCTCGGACTTACCGTGAGATGCTGATGCTGTCTTAACGCCAAGTCGAGATTGTCGCACAAGCCATAGAATCAACACTCCACCGAAGACGGTGCTCAATGATTCTGCAGCGGTCCACCAGTGCGGCATTTCGGATTGAAGATCCAAAACAGCTTGCCCCACTCCGAATGCGACGACCGCGTATCCCAAAAGAGAGGCCAACTCCAAGTCCCTTGGGTCTGCGGGCTGTCGCAGTCGCTTCGCAAATACGATCAAGGCCAATCCGATAAACCCGTACATCATCGAGAGGTGACGAGCCAAATAGAACGCCACGGGCTGATCGGGAAACGGCCCCACATCTAGCTCGTCGGACGACCATTGGATCCAAGTTGCCGGCATCACCGCCGCCACAAAGGCGAGCAGTGTGAATACGCCGACAAAGTGCAGCAGCCGACGAAGTCTGTTCAAAGCACGCTCCGCCACCGGTTGCTCATTCATCTTCAGTTTTCCCCTTCGCACGTACGCCGCGGTGGGTGATACTCGGCGGCAGCATGGAAACTTTCATTCGCACGACCGCAAAAACACCAGTCGGCTCCGCCCCCGAATTGCTCGCGCCGGCCGGCGACTGGGAATGCGCAAAAGCGGCCGTCGAGAACGGGGCCGACGCAATCTACTTCGGATTGGACTGTGGGTTCAATGCGCGGCACCGTGCGAAGAATTTTCATCTCGACGACCTGCCCGAGCTGATGGGTTTCCTGCGGTGCCGGGGCGTTCGTGGCTACACCACCATGAACACACTCGTCTTCCCTTCCGAGCTCCCGATGTTGATCCCGGTCATCGAGAGCATTGCCGAAAGCGGCGTCGACGCGGTGCTGATCCAAGACTTTGGTGTCGCCCGAATCGTCGCCGCAATCTGCCCGGACATCGAGATTCACGCCAGCACGCAAATGAGTCTCACCAGCGCGGAGACCATTTCTGTCGCCGAGCAACTCGGTCTCGCCCGCGTCGTTCTTGCCCGAGAGCTTTCGGCCGGAGAAATCACGAAGATTGCATCCGCCACATCAATGCCCTTGGAAGTCTTTATCCACGGGGCACTGTGCGTCGCGTATTCCGGACAGTGTTTGACAAGCGAATCACTGGGCGGAAGAAGCGCCAACCGAGGCCAATGCGCGCAAGCGTGTCGACTTCCCTACGAGCTGGTCTGTGACGGTGAAGACGTCGATCTCGCCGACGTCCGTTATCTGCTTAGCCCGCAAGACCTGGCGGGCTATGAAGCCATCACGCAGCTCATTGAGGCCGGAATCGCATCGTTGAAAATCGAAGGACGCCTCAAGACACCGGAGTACGTCGCCAATCTGACCGGCCACTATCGTCGTATGATCGATCAGGCGGTTGCGGAAGGATGTGTCACCGTTTCCGCCGAAGCGCAGCGCGAGATGGAGCTCTCGTTCTCACGTGGATTCTCGCCGGGCTGGCTACAGGGCAATGACCATAAACGACTGGTCCCAGGAGATCACAGTGCCAAACGGGGCATCTATGTTGGAAATGTGATTCAACATCAAGGCGATCGCGTCCTCGTCGAAGCTCTCGTCCCCCTTTCACTTGGCGATGGACTGGCTATCGAATCTCACGAAACAACCGGAAGCGAACGCGCGATGCAGGGTGGCCGCATCTATTCGCTGGAGACCAATCATCCGGCGCGGCAACGCAAGAAGTCTCCTGCACCAACACGGCATCAATCAAAGGCTCGTACCGTCGATGGCGGTTCCCTCGTGTGGATCGGGTTCGGTCGTGGCGAAGTTGATTGGCAAGTCATCGATACGGGTGCGGCGGTCTTCAAGAACGACGACCCGGAGCTCAACAAGCGATTGCGAGCGACGTACCAAAAACTCGATGCAACGGCTCGCTTGCCGGTTCACTTTGAAGTTCACGCCGAAGTCGGAAAACCGCTCCGAATGAAGGCGGAATCGGCATCGCAACAGGTGACCGTCGAAGGTGACGCACCACTCGAAGTTGCAAAGAAGCATCCGGCAACGGAGAACGCAGTACGCGAGAAACTGTCGCGACTCGGAGCGACCACCTTTCGGCTTGGCCAGTTACGACTGAGCCTTTCCGGCCAGCCGATGATTCCCAGCAGCGTTTTAAATGATCTGCGACGACGCGCGACGGACGAGTTATCGGAACTGGTCAGATCCGCGCCCGTCCGAATGCTTCGACCGGAGCTTGGTCGTCGTCTACTCGATCCTATCCAAGCAGAAGCAACATCGGACTCGGTTTCGCAAGATGGTCAGCTCGTGGTTTTGTGCAGAACGATGGAGCAAGCTGAAGCTGCCGCGGCAGCTGGAGCCGAATGCCTCTATCTCGATTTTCATGACATTCGGCAGTATGCCGAAGCCGGCCGACGCCTGAACGATCTGGACGTCAATTGGGGCATCGCGTCAATACGAATGCAAAAGCCCGGCGAGATGGGCCTGCTGAAGGTGCTCGGGCGTCGCCAACCTCGGTTCATCTTGGCACGAAACCTTGCGGCGATTGATTTCTGCCGTCGCCAATCGATCCCGTTCATCGCCGACTTTTCGCTGAACGTCGCCAACCATCGATCCGCCGAGTGGATTCGCGACCTGGGCGCCAAGCGCGTGACGGCGTCCTATGACCTGAACCGCGATCAACTGCTCGAGTTGGTTGATTCGATTCCTCCGTCATGGCTAGAAGTCGTGATCCATCAACACATCCCGATGTTCCACATGGAGCACTGCGTATTTTGCAGCGTGCTGTCGCCGGGAACCGACAAGACGAACTGCGGCCGTCCCTGTGACCGGCACGTTGTTCAGCTGCGTGACCGCGTCGGTGCCGAACATACTCTGCAAGCCGACGTGGCCTGCAGAAACACACTCTACAATGCCAAACCACAAAGTGGAGCCGAAGTCACGGGCGATTTGCGAGAGCGCGGCGTCACGCATTTTCGAATCGAGCTCCTTGAAGAAGACGGCCAACGAGTTACCGAGATGATCACGCTTTATCGTCAGTTGATCGCAGGACAGGTCTCGGCGGAATCAGTTTGGCGAAAGCTCTCCGCGCTGAATCGAGTCGGCGTGACCCGAGGAACACTCGAATCAAAACGCAACCCGTTGGCGATCATCTAGGGCAGCGACACCGTCAGAATTTTGGCATTCGGCCGACGTGAGCCGATGGGCGATAGTACCAGTTTTTCGGGAACAACCGCGGCTATCTCCGTGCGGCTCATTCTTAGAGGCTAACGAACGGCCAAAGTTCTGGACTCGTCGCCTTGCCCGCTTACGCCAGAGGTTGATTGGCCCTTCCTAACGTTGTCGAAACGTTCGTTTATTTTTCCGGGGCTGGATATTTGATCGCGTTCTTCTTCATTTTCGCCGCGAGCGTCTCAGACAAGTCGATCTCCATCGCGTTGGCGATCGCAATCACGTAAGCCAGGCAATCCGCGAGTTCTTCGCCGACCTCGGCCTTTGCTTGATCATCATGTTGAACTTGCAAAGACTCTTCCAGGGTTTTCCACTGAAAGTGCTCCATCAATTCTCCGGCTTCGATTGCCAGAGACATGCTCAGGTTTTTCGGGTTGTGAAACGAGTGCCAGTCGCGCTCGCTGACGAACGCTTCGACCAAGTCACGTAATTCCTTGACCGGCGTCGTTTCGTCCCGTGAATCGTCGTCCATCATGCGGCATCCAACAGTTGATCGGACGTTTCGATTTCATCAATCGCATCGCAAACATGCTCCACTCCGATCGCGCACATTGCAGTATTCGGTGCCGCACGGCGTTGCTTTGCACTTCCCGATTCGTAGGCCGTCTGGATAGCCGTCTGGCCGTAGGGTCCCGAGTCACCGGGCTTCGTGGCTCCATAGAGTCCGATGGTACGCGTGCCGACCGCAACGGCCAGATGCAGCGGACCGGTGTCGTTACTGATGAATAAGTCTGCCGTCTCGATCATTGCTGCCAAGTGCTGTAGGTCCGTTTCGGGCGCGAGGATCGCCGCACCGTTGCTGGTCGCGACGATGTCGGAAGCCATGGATCGATCAAGCGGATTTCCCCAGACGGCGACCGTCGTGTATCCGTATCGATCGCGAAGGTATCGCGCCGTAGCACCGAATCGCTCCGGAAGCCAGCGTTTGCTATGCCAAGTCGCGCCGGGATTCATAATCGCCAGACGCGGGGCAGGAATCGTTCTTCTGTATCGCATCGCCCAAGCCTTTGCGGGCCCTTCGACCGGCAAATCCCACCGAATAGCGGGCGAATGAATTCCGAGCGGAATCAACAACTCCAACGAACGATCGGTCAGGTGATGAAAGACGGGACGGACCTTCACGTTCGAAAAGAAGCGGCTGAGTTCGCGAGCGTGTTTGCCGTCGTAGCCGATCCGATGATTGGCCCCCGAAAGATAGCACGCAAACGCCGACTTCGTCATTCCTTGGCAATCCAACGTCACATCACAGTTCAACTCTCTAAGTTGCCGACGAGCGTCGCGGATGCCGGAAAGTGATGTGAACCAACCTCGCTGCAGAACGATCAGGTGATCAACCGCAGTGTGTCGGCGGACCATTGGTGCCGACTTCTCCTCAACAATCCACGAGATCTCGGCGGTGGGGAACCGATCTCGGATCGCACAGGCGACCGGCAACGTGAGGATCGTGTCTCCGATTGCACTCATGCGGCTAATCAACACCTTGGGCGCCGCAGGAAGCTCCAATTCATGCGGAAAACTTGGGTCGACGACCGCCGTCGCGCGGTCTCGTTTCCGAAAGGAGGATTTGGGCGTTTTCTTGTTGGCGGATTGCCGAACGGACGACTGAACAAGTTTGCCGGTAGACATGGTCGCGTTCCTTCGCGTCTGGTGAAGATAAGAAGACGGTCGGTTCCCCCGCACCCGGGCACGTTAGCGACTTGACGGGACCGTCGCCAGAGCGATGAAAACTCGGACTTGAGGCGAAAACCAAAGATTCTCAGATTTTGTTGTCACCCACTGAAGCAGCAGCACTATGGGCGAGTGAACCGAGAGGAATTCACGATCCGCATCCGTCACGCTTCGCAACCCGACGTGGGAACCACAACATGAAACAGAACGCTTTTGCCGCCATCAAAGACATCGCACGACAAATTCTCTGCCTCGGTAGCACTCGTTCGGCGGGCAAACGCGTCGGAACACGCAGACTGTCTTGCCAAACGCTTCAAAGTCGCGAGGTCATGGCGGCTGGAGCGTTCGAGTTCTGTGAAATGGGAAACCTCGGCAGCGACTGGATTCCGCTTGCGGGCGACTGGGATGGAACGACTCAAGGTGGTGATCATGGAGGTGGAACGATCCCGGAGGTCGTCGACTTCACCGACCAACGACGCAATGACCGTGACTTCAGCCGCGATGGACTGGGAGCTATCCCACGTCAATTGACCGACAACGGATTGGTCAGCCAAATCTTGCCCGCAGCGCCCATCACTCGCAGCACGGACTTCAAGCTTGGTGGATATGTCGGTAACGGTGGCGGAACTGCACTTTACTTTGATTCTCGAGACGAGTACGAGTTCCGAGTCGCTCGAGCGGCGGAAGTAACGATTCGACTGGACGGGTACGATCAACCCGTCGGCTTGACGCTTTCTCCGGGCGGCAAAGTCTTGGAGATCCGAGACACCGGACCACGCGTGGTCACGGTTAACGTTCCGGCCGATGGCAGACTATGGATCCAAGTTGTCACATCGACGTTCTCACTCACTCGCGACAACGAAAGTCAAAACTATGACTTGGACATTGAAGTGCGAATGAACTGATAACGCCGCGAAAAGGTGCGTGCAGGTAAGCCGGCCAGCAAGAGCAACCGTTTCGCGATGTCGCGATGTGTTGCGGGTGCCGATCAGGTACGTCTAGTTGGTCTGCCGCCCGTACTATCGGATCGGACGCGCGGTTTGACGAGCGATGGACAAGTCGGCACCGGGAACATAGTTGCCTTTCAGTAGATCCACCAACTTGTCACGCGCGTCTCTTTCGGCGGGCTGTTCCATCCCCGGTGGACTGCCCCACGTGATCTGG
>JBCCOI010000230.1:0-10784 GCA_039025515.1 Planctomycetota bacterium | reverse complement strand
CGCGCGGATGGAGCCACCGCAAAGGAACATGGGGCCGGCAGCGCCATGGTCCGTCCCCGAACTTGCGTTCTCGGCCACGCGACGACCGAATTCGCTGAAAGTCAATACGCAAACATTTTCATGATTGCCTTTGGACTTCATGTCACGCATGAAAGCCGACACCGATTCGCTCCACTGCCTCAATAGCACGGCATGCGAGTCGGGCTGCTGGGCGTGGGTGTCAAAACCATCGAGCCGAACGTAATAGACTTGCGTCATCATTCCGGCATTGATGAGCTGCGCGACAACTTTCAGCTCTTGGCTTAAACGAGTTTCGGGATAGTCGATTTCGGTCTTGTAGGATGACGTTGCTTCGGTGACTCGTTGACTGGCGCTGACCGCATTTTGAGTGCTGGACCGCAAAAATCTGAGAAGCTCGTTTTCTGCTGAACGATCTAGCGGTGCATCCGTGTCCAGCAAGAGTGAACGAAGGGCCTGCGTATCGCTGCCACGCAACTGGAACTCTTCCAGTTTCTTCACCGTCGGAACGCGTACCGATCGAGCCGTAAGCGCAAACGGTTGTTGATCGTTCCCGAGATGAATCGCCGGAACGTCACCGCCAACCATGCCGCTGCCATTGTCCAAGAATCGGCCCAACCAACCCGACTGCCGCGGCTCATCCTTCCGCACGCAGCTATGCCAAATGTCCATCGATTCGAAATGAGATCGATTCGGGTTGTCGTAGCCGACTGCGTGAACCACCGAAAGCATCCCGTCCTCCAAAAGATCACGGGCGCCGCGCATTGCCGGATGCAAGCCAAACTCGTCGTCAATCCCGAGAACATCGCCGCGAGGAATCGCGAGCTTCGGCCTTGCTGCGTAGTAGCGATCATCACTGTAGGGAACCACCGTATTAAGCCCGTCGTTTCCGCCCGCTAGCTCGACAACCACCAGGACTCGCTCGTTGTTGCCGGGTGCGGATTCGGCGGCCTGCAAGAAACAACGTGGGACAGACGCCCCCAATCCGATCGCCGCTCCGCCAAGTGCCGACCGAGTGAGAAATCGTCGGCGGTGTAGTTGATGTTCGAACATGTCGTCACCCAATGAAGAGGTTGAAGCGGTAATGATTTACGCTAGCTGAAATTCGGGCAATGAAGCGACACGGTGGAAAAGCTGCCGCACGCTTTGATCATCCAACTCGGCGGAAGATTCGAATGGAGCCAACAGTTGGCGGCGCGAAGTCTTGTCGATCGAGATCGCCATGAAACATGTTTCAAAATACTTCAGCGCATCATCCGCAGTTGTGATGTCGAACTTGCCCAAGTACTCGGCCATGGACACTCCGCCAAACTTGGTCTCGGAGCTGGACAGTATTTTCTCGAAGAGGTTTGATCTTCCGAGAAGTGTCGATGAATTGATCCATGTCCTACCGCCATCCCACCCTTTCACGTTGGGCGGATAGAACAAACCCTGACCGATAGACCGCAATCCCTGGGCGACTTCGCCACTGCTCGTCGTCCCCTCGAGTCCTCGAAGGCAACCGACGATCAGTTCGACAGGCGACTTGATCTTTCGAGCCCGTGAGTAATGAGAAAAGAACAGATTACTGGAGAGCATGAACCGGGCCAACGGCGCGATCTGCAACCCGCTTTCCCGAAAAACCCGCGCGGGTTCCGCCAGTAACTCGTCAGGCGGAGAAGGCTCGTCACAGATAAAGTATCGAAAGAGCTTCCGGCAAATGAACAAAGGCATCTCATCGCGTTGAAGTACGATGTCAATTGCCTCCTCGCCGTCGAAGGCCCCTGACTGTTCCAGCACGCTCTTGCGGCCGCGATCCTGTTGGTAGCGATTTTTTCGAAAGCGATCGTTACGGATTTCCCAACCGGTGAAGCATCGAGCGAGTTCAAGGACATCCGTTTCCGAGTAATTGCCTTCGCCGAGACAAAACAACTCCATCAACTCGCGTGCAAAGTTCTCGTTCGGATGTGCTTTTCGATTTGACGCAGAGTCGAGATAGATCAGCATGGCCGGATCTTTTGCGATGCCCTGCGTCAGGGCACGAAAGTCTCCCATGGCATGGCGCCGGAGCAATCGATTCTGATTCCACATCATCGCGGCATCCGCAACCTTCTCCGCCCCGGTGGCGAAGTGGCCGTGCCAAAACAACGTTAGCTTTTCCAAAAGTTGTGACGGCGTAAAAAGTAGCCGATAAACCCAAGCCGAAGAAAGCTTCATTGGATCTCCACCCGCCAAAACGGTGCGCGCGAGCGAATCGGCTATTCGACTGAACTCGTTCGGCTCTTGGTTGTTGGAAACCAACTCATCGACCACGTCCTGCGGGTCTCGCTTGGACGCGTTCTTCAAGGTGGGCAGATCAACCCCGAAACCGGCCCGCCGAAATAGGTGTGCCGCCGTAGATTCATCCCATTTTACTTCATCGCTCGGCCGGTAAGTTTGCCAAGCCCACTGTTGGTCAATTCCCGTTAGCCAGTTCATCGGATTGCTCGGAATCTCTACTTGATCAGGGAGTCTTGACGTGAATCTCGGTCAACAGCTTCATTTCGGAATCCGACACATCCAATCTGACGGATGCGTCTTTCAATAAAGCCACGAGGTCGAGGAACACACCGATCTCGGCTTTGGCCTGCGCGGGAGAGTTTCCATTGTCCAGCATGTTCTGGGCGATCAGTTGTTCGCGGTTTTGCTCCAACACCTCATGCAAGCGTTCCGCATCCAGCTCCGCGATCGTGTTGACTTCTTCACTCGATTCCGTTGAATCCGCAGGCGTCTGGGCTAGCATCCGACGTGTCAGCGACTCCGAGCTCGCCAATACCATGCGGTCGTTCGAAAACGCGATCGTCGGAGAGAAGTTGTAGATGATCGGAACAGGACCTGATTCATCAAATTCCTTCGGCAGGACGTAATCGGCTACCACCATCGTTGTCTCCTCGTCATCTTCGAGCCTCTGATCGAGTTGAGGCTGTCCGTTCATTGCACCAACGACATTGAAGAAACCGACAAGACTCTGGAAGACTCTGCGAAACTCCTTCGTCGTTGCTTCCGGATCTCGCATCCGGAATTCAAGTGCGAAGCTTGGTAGCCGAATCGATGGCACGACGGCGGCATCGTCAAAGTTCGATGCAACAACGATCAAACTGAAGCCAGGCTCAAGCGATCCCAAAACGTCTTCGCCGAAATCCATTCCGGAAAACAAAGTTGTCAAACCGGTATCCGCTTGAGCGAGTTCATCATTGCCTTTCTCCGTCATGAGATCAGGCGCGCGGAGCCACACTTCGGATAAGTCTCGGTGGGCACGCATCGAGAAAAGTACATCATCCAAACCAAGACTCGGGGGAGCAACGCCTTCGCCATTGTCTCCAAAGAAACTCTCTCTGCCCTGCTCCCACTGCTGTTGGTGCCGTGTCGCGAGCATCAGTTGCAACCCATCCGAATCGACATCGAGAGTCGCGGTCGCGTAGGGCGTGTACTTCAAGTTCGACATGATGCCACCGAACAAGGCCTCCGCAGCGATGTTGGGTGTTAGTCCTTCATAAAGGTCGGATGCCACTCCGGCGCTTCGAATCGTGTTGATGTCTACATAAGCACGTGCAACGCAGGGGTCGGTCGATAACATAGCCGCCTGAAAACCAGGCTTATCCGCGAGTGAATCGACGCTGTCATCCAACAGTCGATCGATGGTGGACTTTCCCAGTTCCGGCTTGTTCGTCACCAACAACCAATCATCGATTAATGCCAATTTCAAGTCTTCCGAGACCGAATACGCCGTCACACCGCGATAGTCGCTCTTCGGCAGCACTCCAAAATTCCCACGACCGGCTTGTGAGAGCGCGAGAACAAACCCGCGAAAACGCTCCAGCAAATCGCGATTCGAACATTTGAGCATCAAGATCGCGCCCTGCGAGGCACCGTCAAAAGCGATCGACACTCCTTCGTCGGTGAGTTCGATGATGGCGTCCAAGGCAGGTTTACCCATCGACGCTTCGAATCCACCGACCAATTGAAGAGCCGGCTGCAAGTCCTTGGATTCCAACACCGACTTGACGATCGGTGAGGCTTCAACTTTTGGACGCAGTGGATGTTCGAGCACCACGTCGAGGAGCTTAGGGAAACCGCCGACATCCGCGTATGCGACGACTGTCATCGGCAACAGTTCTGCGGCAGTCTTCGAATCACCGTCGGCAGCGTGCACGATCGGCGTGGCCACCAACGACGCCGAAAGCAGCCACGCTGGCAGAATCAGCATCCATCTCAGGGACTTGGGCGTTGTCAGCATTGAAATGAAGTCTCCGAAGCCAAGATGCGAATAGTCTGCGCCGCGATTGCGATCTACGTTGATGATACCCGGGCACGTCCTCAAAGGTTTCAAGGGCAAAGCAGATTTGCCATCGCTCGGCCGCAGCTACGCAAGGAAAGTTTCGCTGTTCCGGCCGGGATCTACAGCCGGATCCACGCGGCGCCGGATTCTGCGGATAGCTGTTGCGAGGCGGAATCTGTGGCTGGCCTCTGTGAGGCCGGATGTATTGGTCGGCCCGTCAGCGATTCCCGGGCTCGGAGAGCCCGGCTACAGTTTGGCTCAGTGTTTGGCTCAGTGATTGGCTCAGAGAACCCGGATTCAATGGAGGGATTTGGCACTGAGGCGTGCGGCAATTCATTTCTTCACGGATTTCAATCGCCAAATGACAGTAAAGCTTGCGCTCTCACCCGGCTCAAGTTCTTCGTAAGGCCCCTGAAACTCCAGCTCTGCAAATCCCGCGTCTTTGCCGAAGTAGATTTCGAGAGGCGCCTGCTTTGGAGCCACTTGAGCTGGTGCGATTCGCGATTTGGTCAGGATAAGGTCCCCCAGCCGATAGGAATTCCAAATCCACTTCGAATCACCTTTGACAGGCGGTGTGCAAAAAAGCTTTTGCCCATCGGGTTGCTTCTCATCGAATCGTATCGTCAGCGATTCGGCCGTTTCCGTAACCACCGCAGACTTCTCGGAATTCGACGTGCGAATCTCAGTGCCTTTGGCGAAACGCGTACTCCCTTTCCAGTTGACGCGCGTATTTTCCCAAAGCGCTACGCGCTTCGTCTCATCGCTTCCATTGTCAAGCGTGTACGTCATTTCAAAAGTGGGACTCTTTGCATTCGGTTTAATTCGGATCCGCTTCGTCAATTGGAACCCCGTATCGGGATCACGACGGCTTCTCATGATGATCCTTGAATCATCAGATGCGATGACCGTGTAGGGTTCCGAATCCAACGCAGTCGACGGAGGCCAACGCCAATCACTTTGCGGCGCAACCCAAACCGTGCTGCCCCAATGCCAATTGTTTTCATCCCTCGTTGTCTTCAGGATTTCACTGCCCTCATGAGTCATCGACGCGATACGACCACCCACCTCAGGATCGACGACAATCGTGATCGGACCATTGCGAAGCTGTGGCTTTGTCGACTCTGACGATGCACTTGCATTGCCGGGCATCGGAGATGCACCGAACGCTTGCACTGCTGAAACGACGGCAAAGCCAAACGCGAAAACTCTTTGGAACATCTTTCGCTCTTTCTTGCGGGAGGACGTCGAGAACCATTGCGGGCTCCCGATGGTGGGGGGATTTGCTGGATTGTAAGTCAAACCAATTGCAAATGAAGCATCCCGAACCAAAGGCGACTGGCGAGGACGATCAATGAACGGACCCTCTCAGGCGATCATCGACTGTCGATGGTATCGATGTCCGGCTTGCTTGGGAGCGAAGGTTCGGTCCAACTCCTCACGATGCTTGCGGAACCAAGATGCGACGGTCCCAAGTGTGTACGGAAATGGACCATGTCCATGCTGACAGTCACTGTCCAGAATTGCACGCCACGATGCAATCGTGGGTTTTAGCGATTGAAATGCCTCACGATTCGTTGGGGCCGCTGCAACCGCGACGACTTCTCCGCAGTGAATCAAGTACCAGGTGTGACAACCGTCGTAGCCCGGTACCGAATAAACGAAACTGAACTCTCGACGCGCCCGAGCGAGTGAGGCGAGCTTTCGGTGCACGTACTCCATCGTTCGCAGCGACTGCAGAGCTCGCGCCGCAAGCTCATACTGCATGTTGGCCGACGCCGTCTCCATGCGATCTCGAATCGTGACCAGTGGTTCGTCATTGAACCCGTCTAAGAAGCTTTCCGCCGAATTGACGCGCAGCGCGTATTCTTGCCGCGTACACGCCGCAGCACAGGGTCCCAAACAGGTTCCAAGCTCCAGCCGTAAACAGCCGGGTCTTGGATCGATCGCGAACAAAGTGAGCTGCTCGGCAAACTCAAAGGTCTGCTTCTCTCCGCAGTCACGCAACCCGAAGACCTTGTTCAGTTCATCAACCGCAAGTTGCATTCGCCGAGCGCCATAAAACGGACCTTGAATCGAACACAACTCTTGGGACGCCTTCTTTGAATCCGGAATCTTCTTGGAGAGAAAGAACTGTGCCGGCTTCTTTCCCAAACACAGATAGACCGGACGCTGCCGCTTTGGAACTCCCTGCACGTTCCATCGAGGCGCGAACTTGCGAATCAGTTGGTGCTCTCTAAGAAGCGCCGCAAACTCACTCGGCTGCGTCTCCCACTGAATCGCACGCGTGTTCTCAATGATTCGGCCGCCCTTTTCGTTCTCGCTTGCGTCACCAAAGTAACTCATCAGCCGTGACCGAAGCGACTTGCTCTTGCCGACATAGATTAACCTTCCATGTCGATCCAACATCCCATAGACACCCGGCACACGCGGGCACGCTTGAACCAGCTCTTGCTTCAGCGATGATTTTGAAGTTCCACCGATCGCCTCGATCGCCCGCGAGGATCGAGGGTTGAAAGGGTCGACGCCAAAACCGAATGGTTCATGCTGGCGTAGGATGGGAGAGTTCGCGTCCATTGGGCGAGCTTCCGTGCTTGCGAAAAGGTCAATCCGTCACGGCGGCGTTCATTGCGCGCCGTTGAAGTATGACGGATGATCTCGCTCCGTGGGAACCGGAATGCCCTGCATTAAAGAGCATTGGCCCTCGAACTCGACCGTTGCGGTGTGGTCGGGATCGGTCGATGCCTTCGCTTCCGAACTCAAATCGCCGATCGAGGATGATTCGTCCGAGCCGGCGAATTCCCGAACTTCCGCCGAACTCAGCGGCTCAAACGTGAAATCACGACAAAGTTCGGAAAGCTCGTTTGTAGCCCCCAATAACGTCTGCCATTGGATCTCTTCGTCGATCGATTGCAAGTGGATTTTCCCGGCCGATTGGGCCACCTGATCGGCTTGGCATCGTCGAGCGTAGAGCACAAGTCTCGATGCTAGCATTCGCACGCCTTCGGCATCTTCCTCGTTGACCGCATCCGCTAGCAATTGAACCTGGATACCGATGTACTGCGAAACCTCTTGTTCAGAACCGTCAACCTTTGGCGGACCGTTTGACAAAGTGTTTGCAAAGTACTCGACGAGTTCAGGATCGAACTGCGTCCCCGCATTCCGACGTAACTCTTCGACGGCAGCATCGTGACTGCGAGGATCACGATAAATGTGATCGTGTGTCATCGAATCATAGCTGTCGCAGACAGCAAGCAGTCGAGCGGCAAGCGGGATGTCTTTGCGACTCGGCAGCGTACGGTTCTTTCCAAAACCGTTGTAGTCCGCACGACGGCATTTGAGGATCGTGGTCAAATCCGAGCATTGGAAGGCCCTTTCGATCAATTCGATGCCCAGTCGCTCGTGCTGGCGGATCAAGTCAATCTCATCCGGGGAAAGTCTGCCTCGCTTCAGCAGAATATGATCCGGGACGGCAATCTTGCCGATGTCGTGCAGCAATGCAGCACATCGCAGCAGATCAAGATCTTGTTGCTCCATCATTTGATCACCGACCAGGTCACAGAGTGACGCGACCCGCCTGCAGTGTTGTGCGGTCATCGGATCACGGTAGGCCAGAGAAGCAAGCAGCGCCTCGACGGCAGATCGTGAAACCGGCAGATCCGAATCCGAGGCTTCGACTTCATCCTGCCGATCATCTCGTTTTTCATCGTCCTCTTGTTCCGTCAATTCGAGCGATGGCTCGAACGCAACCACACAGTTTCTTCCACGTCGTTTCGCCGCATAGAGGCAAACGTCCGCCTGGTTGATCAACTCTTGCGGCTCCGTGGCATCGAAACGAGTTTCGGAAACACCCAAGCTGGCTGTCAGTTTGAGCTCACTCGGTTCGGCAAACGTAACCTCCTCGATGGCCTTGCGGGTCCCTTCCGCGAGCGTGAGTGCCGTTTCGAAATCCACATTGGGCAACAGCACACAGAACTCTTCGCCACCGTATCGACAGACGACTCCGTTTTCCTTGTGCCGCGTCCGCAATACCCGCGAAACCTCCCGTAACACGTCATCACCGACGGCGTGACCATACGTATCGTTCACGCGTTTGAAATGGTCGTTGTCGACCATGATGCATGACAGCGGACGTCCTTCCTGCTTTGCGAATTGCCAAAGCCGACCGAACTTTTCGAAGAAAGCTCGTCGGTTCAGGCATCCCGTCAATGCATCTTGGGTCGCCAGAATTTCCAGCTCGCGATTTTTCTGTTCGATCTGGTCTCGACTCGCGCTCAGCATCGTCAGTGTTTCTTCCAACTGCTGCCGGTGCTCGACGATCATCGTGACGTCGCGAAATGTCACCAAAGCACCGCGGCGGCTCCCGTCCCCTTCAATTGGGGCGGCATTCACGGAGAAGATGCGGGTCTTTTGTCCTTCGATCGATAATCGAAGGATTGTCTCCGTGACGGTCAATGACTGCTCGATCGCGGTTTGCCAAGGGAAGGCATCAGGTGTCTTTTCATCATGACCGCTGATCCAATCGAGCTCTTCGGCACGATGCTCGACCAAGGATTGACTCGAGACGCCGACGGTATCCGCAAAGGCTTGATTGGCAAGAATGATTTTTGACTTCTCGTCGAGAACGAGCAGACCTTCGGCCAACGTATCCAGGGCTTGCCGCACCCGGTCTGGGACGACCTGTGTGCTGTTGAAGATCCGCATCACCTTCCCGACGAACAAGGTGTATCCGAACATTCCTGCGATGCAAAAGAACGCGAGCGGCCGAACCAGTGGGTGCTCGATGAACGCGCCCGAGAGAGAGTGCTCGGGTGCAAGGAAACAGAGTTCCACCTGCCCCCATGGCCTTCGATTGAGCGTGATGGGAACGGTGATCGCATCCAAGCCGACGGGGTCCGCTTGAAGACGTGTCCAGAGCTCTTGATGGTGACCCGCATGTGCCTTGAGCTGTCCGAAACCGCTTCGCACGCCAATCGATAGCAACGTCGGATCTCGATCGACCAATGTTTCTGAGATCGCCTTCAAGTCGACCCACTGGCTTTTCCGAACATGCGATGCCGACTGAATCGCGACGGCTTCACTGAATCGACGTCGATTTTCACGCTCAATCGCTGAGACGTCCGGAAAGAACCCCAGCCACTGACAAGCCAGCAGCAGGCTCGCTCCCAAGCACACCAAAGCAAATGCGAGGCGAATCGATTGAATGTATACCCGGGCCAAAACTGAAATCAAAGTGAGGGCGGACGGTCAGGAAACAAAGCACTTGGGACGACTCCGTCGGTGAAAAGTTTTGCTTTCTTACTGGTGCGCAGAATTCAGAACGTGACGCGGCGATCGTGCGTCAACAAAAAGGCTGGTAATCGGAATGGATGGGAACGTCTACGCCAATTATCCGACTTACGTAACGGAATTGCCTGCAATCACAACGTTGCGGTTGGCAAAGCTTGGAAACCTATGACATGTCCCCAGCCCCTCATGGCTGTACGGATTGACCATAGTGGGCAAACCGACATCTTGGCGAATCGAGATGACGCTTGCGATTTCTTGGTCGGGAGCTGACCGATCCCAATTTCAATCGACTGCCCCCAGGGGCAATTGCGCGATCACGGATGAAAAACGCTCAGATGCTCTTCTTTGGCAGATCCCTACACTTCAACGCGGCGGCTCAGGCAGGTCGACTAGCAGTGGTCTTATGCCTCACCTGCCAAGCATTTGCGGCGTTCGCTCAAGTGAGCACGAATCGGCCAAGGCGGCTGCCTCCAACGACTCTGCGTCCGACAACGCTGCCTTCATCAGTCCCGGAGCGCCCGCCCGCCGAGTTTGAGGAATCAACGAACCGAAAGATCAGTGGACCGGATGTCCGATCACCGATCGAAGCCGAAGAAACGGTTCGCGGAGAACGACTCCCCACTGGAATCCCCTCAACAATCGGGCCAGTCGCGAGAGAGTTCTCGCCCGCACGTTCCGAGTCACCCCTGCTGCCAGGTGAGCGTCTGGTTGACCCTGAGGTCGACGACTCCGATGCGGCAATTCAATGGTGGACGTCGCGCGTCGCTGATCAGGTTCTCGACCGTCAGCGGTGGGTCACATTTGATTTGGAAACGCTCCTGCTGGACACACTCGCGAACAGCCCGCGAGTCTTGAGCGTTGGGTACAGCTCCAGCGCGACCTACCAACGCATCATCGTCCAGGACGCCGCTTTCGACTCCACCATGCTGCTCAGCAGTGACCTCGGAGCAACGAACGATCCGGTCGGGAACTCGCTGATCACGGGTGGTGCTGATCGTCTGCGTGAGCAAACACTCGCGTTTCGGGGAGGCGTGAGGCGTACCACACGACGCGGCACGGAACTCGAATGGACCCAGGAACTCGGGTTCCAAGACAGCAATAGCGACTTCTTCATTCCTGAAGACCAAGCCAACTCGAGGCTGAGCCTGAGCATCAACAAGCCGCTGTTGTCTCGCGGCGGGCG
>JBCCOI010000229.1:0-10792 GCA_039025515.1 Planctomycetota bacterium | reverse complement strand
TTCACCGCCGGTGATCGACGGAGCTAGCGGAGCGTAGAGAAACACGATTCTGGGGACGTCTTCGGCATCCGCCGTGGCTGCGCCGAGCCGTGCGACCTGGACGGAAAGCAGTTCGGCGGCTCGGCTCCGCGTTTCGCTCTCGTCAACGTTGGTCACGGACGCGGAGGTCCGCTTCGCAACCGGACCGACAGACCAACGCAGTGTACGCGCGGTCCCACTCGCATCGATGGTCGTGGCGTTTCGTATCGCTTGAATGATGAACGCAGGCACATGTCGTGCGGCGAAGTCTTCCGTTGGCGTGATCACCTCGACCGTTGTCTCGACGTCGCGGCACCAGTCACTCCATTCGGTAATCAAGAACACTTGGAAGTCGCAAGGATAGGCGTTGGTTGATCCAAGGGACGCGATCTGACGAATCCAATCATTGCAATCGTCTCCGCTCCTCGCGAAGCTTCTTACGAAGAGCTTCGCCCCCGCACGTTGCTGCGACGCGAATGCGCGTTCGGTTTGCGCCGCAATCTTGTCGCGATCTGGCACGCAGACACCTTCGGCCTGCGAATCACCCCAAAACGCAACTCGCAGGGTGTCTGGAGAGAGTTTCGTGTCGGGAGGTTGAGCACCGACCACCCCCATGGCTCCGATTCGAGACGTCGCGTAGCCTTCGCCGCGCCATCGGTAGATGCTCCCCGGCTCGTTTACCACAGATTGCCGCTGCTGCGAATAAATGCGCGGCGGATAGTTCCGAACGAAGAGCGGGGAGGTCACCGCGACGAGCAGAGTTCCGATCGTTCCACCGAACAACCATCGAATGACCAGCCCAAGCAACCTCCGATTCGGGATGCCCAGCTTCGGCATGCGCAGCTTCGACACGCTTAGCTTGCCAGGACACGGTGTGTCGGTACGGGACGGCCGGGTCTCAACGAACGCGCGTTTGACGACTCGACCGACAACGCAGACTGCATCGCGATGTGATCAAGTGCATCGCTGCAGTGGGATTGAAGTACGACCGGATCCATCGCGACGCGGGCATTGATGACCACTTCCAAGGTACCGCGAACTTCATGTTCGGCATGCAAGCCCGTTTCCACCGTCGCTTCGTTGTCGACTAAATTTGCGACCGCATGCTGCCCGTTCGCGCTCACGGATACTTTGACGTGGGCGATGACGGCATCTTCTTCGGCAAGGATCCGCTTTCCAATCTCGCGTACCAAGTCTGCCGCGTAGGCATTCGAATCGAGCGACATTTCGGATTGTACGACGGCCGAAAGGTTGACCCATCCCAGCTCTGCTTCGCCCATTGCGTAGGTGTCGTAGTCGATCTCCAACAACCTTTTTCCCGCTTGCATCGGTGACTCGATATAGCCCATGACTTCATCAACGCCTAAGCCCGAGCGTGGGCTGCAGACGACGACAGGTACACCGGGGGCGACCTCTTCGAGACGACCTCGAAGCAAGTCGACTTCATCCGCACCGAGTTGGTCACCGCGACCAATGATCAAATAGTCTGCTTCTTCAAGCTGCTTTCGAAAAATATACTCGGCTTGTGGAGAGAACCCGCTGCGGCGATCGGATTGACCCAAAATGCGTTTCCCGTGCGAGGGCTTGAGCAAGACGCCGAAGGGGGCCAACACAAACTTCTCACCGAAGCGTTGTTCCAAAGGCAAAACGATCGTGGCGACCAAGTCGGTGCAGGAACCCACCGGTTCGGCAAGCAAGAGATCCGGGGCCGTCTCTTGTTCAAGACGATCGGCGACATCGACCATCTCATCGAAGCTGCAACAAAAGCATGCGCCTGCGACTTCACCAACGGCGAATCCTTGTGCCCGCAGATTCTGGGTGTCAACCAAGTTGTCGGCTTGATCATTCGTCAGAATGCCGACTGTTTTTCCCGCCGCGACGTACCGGCGAGCAATCTCGCCGATCAAAGTTGTTTTACCCGCACCCAGGAATCCGCCGAGCAACGCAAATCGAGTCATGAAAGCATATGAGTTGGAGGTTTACTTGTGAATCAAACTAAGACTACCAGGGACACCACCGACGTTGAACCGAAAAACGGCTCGCCTGTTCAATCAGAGACGAAATATCCGGCCGCCGAATGAGGGTAGGTCACGCTGTGCGCGAAGCCGCATTCCTACTCTGGTAGGTTCAGCCAACACCGGAATATCGCAGAGCATTCGTCCCAGGCGGCACGTATTTCTTCACCGTCGTCGCGTTCAATCGCCGACCTTATTCGAATTCCCTGCATGAAAGGTGCTGACTTCCGATGCACGCGCTCTTGCCGAAATCGGCCCGCAAAACACCGAGACCATCCGCCCCTAGACGTAGGCCGTCATCGAGGAGCGTCAGCGACGAAAATGCGGCACGGGCAACGTAACTCGTAAAGCAAGCCCGTAGGCTTGCTTGGCCGCGGTAATGGTGAAGGCCAGCTTGCTCGGCGTGCTCCCTTATCGCGTCAGGACTTCCGATGCATGCGCTCCTGCCGAAAAAGCGTTGCCAGTCCCACACCATGTCGCGCCACATCGAAGCGTCGATTCTTGAAAAATTACCGACCGACCTATTTTCGTGATAGAAAATGACGACCAGCCATCGCATGAGATGCTGGAGTCCGTGCGGTGGACGTGCTCGACTCGATGCAAAGCCCATTCGGGATCACTCAGTAGATGGTGGAGCGTGACGATGACAATTGACTTGAGACATTGGAACGATCTGGAGGGTTGGTTCAACGAGCTAGTTGCGCTACCAAAGGAGCGTCGTACTGAGTGGCTGGAGGAGAATTTTGGAAGTGACGATCTCGTTCGCGGCAGACTGGAGCAAATGCTGTGTGCCGACGAAGAACCGGATAGTCTGTTTCAGGTTTCTCGCTCCGAATCTCCGGGCGAGACGATTGCCGCGTCGGGAGGCATAGAACCGAGCAAAAAGTGCATGGCCATAGGACCTTACCGGCTGCTTGAGCAAATTGGGGAAGGTGGATTTGGCGTGGTCTATATGGCGGAACAAAGACAGCCCGTTCGCCGCAAGGTTGCTTTGAAAATAATCAAACCGGGCATGGACTCACGCGCCGTCGTCGCCCGCTTTGAGGCGGAGCGTCAGGCGCTGGCGATGATGGATCATCCCAATGTCGCGAAGATTCTTGACGGAGGCGTTACGAACGAAGGCACACCCTACTTTGTCATGGATTTGGTGCGTGGAAAGCCGCTCACCGAGTTCTGCGACCTTGAAAAATTGTCGACGCGCGAACGCTTGGAGCTGTTTATTCCTGTGTTGCGAGCGATCGAACATGCCCATCAGAAAGGGATTATTCACCGGGACATTAAACCGTCCAATGTCATGGTCACGCTACACGACAATCAACCGGTTCCAAGAGTCATCGATTTTGGCATCGCCAAAGCGCTGCACAGTGATTTGACAGACAAAACTCTATTCACGGGTTTCGCCGCGATGGTCGGCACTCCGCAATACATGAGCCCCGAACAAGCGTCGATGAGCGGATTGGACGTGGATATTCGCAGCGATGTCTATTCGTTGGGCGTTTTGCTTTACGAGTTGCTAGCGGGGCGACCGCCGTTTGATTCTGAGACGCTCCGCGAAGCCGGGTTGGATGGAATGCGTCACGTGATCTGTGAACGTGAGCCCGCAAAACCATCCGCAATGGTCAGCACGCTCGACGGCGACACGATGGCGGAAGTCGTCCGGTACCGACGGACTGAACCACAGAAGCTATCCCGGATATTGCGCGGTGAACTGGACTGGATCATCATGAAAGCGATCGAAAAAGACCGCAACCGTCGGTATTCGTCGGTGGGTGATTTCGCGGACGATGTGCGAAGCTATCTCGATGATCAAACGGTATCGGCATCGCCACCGTCTTTTCGTTACCGGATGGGAAAATTGATTCGCCGAAATCGAGGACTATTTGCTTCGGCGGTCACCATTCTTACTGTCATGTCGATTGGAATTGTTACCTCGGCAGCATCGCTTTGGACAGCGCAGAATACACAACGTCGGTTGGTCGATCGGTTAGTCCAGTCCACCCTCGAATCGAATTCCAGCCAGATCGAAACGTCGGTTCAGGGTATGCGGCCGATTCGCGGGGCGTCACTCGCCGAGTTGTCTAAACGTCAACTGGATGATTCACTCACAGTCGCAGAGCGGGCGAATGTGTTGATTGCCGTCGGGCAGTTGGACGAGACCGCCAACATTTCGAACTACCTGCTCGATCAGATCGGTTCGCTAGAGGGTAACTACGCTCCAAGCCTGATCGACACGTTGCAGAAAAATGAAGCCTTTGATCCGACCCTCCTGGTGCTTGTGGCAAACCAGGCGGAAAGGAACGGTGACCTGCGAGCGAAGTCACGTCTTGCGGTTCTAGGCTTGCATTTGGGAAAGCCAGAAATAGCGGAAGACATGTTTCGATTCGGCGTTGATCCGATTCAACGCACTCGTCTGCTATTGGAAAGCCAACATTGGTTCGCCGACAATCGCGATCTTTTGAACTTGATAAATCAAAGCGACGGACCCGAGTTTCGATCTGGTGTGATCCAATTAGTTGGCATGCCCAAGACTGGAAAGATTTCGCAGGAGGTGAAGAATCACTGGATCCCTTGGCTTGAAAAGCATTGTTTGGAATCCAGTGATCTGTTGACTAAAAACAGCTGTCAGTGGTTGTTGCGGAGATGGGGACAAACTTCACCGGAATCTCCGACGTCGTCCCCGAGTGATGCAAGAGACTGGTTCGTCAATAGCGTGGGAATGACCATGCGACGTATCGAGCCGGCGCAATTCACGATGGGAAGCTGGACGAGCAACTTCAAGCTTGAACCTTGGGACGCTTACTTTGACGAAACGCCCCGCCAAGTCAAAGTGACCCGTCCGTTTTGGATCGCGGATCGTGAGCTGACCGCTAACGCCTTCATCGCGTGCGCAAAGGAAAAGCTTTGGACGATCCCCTTTTACGACGAATTGAGTGGCGACGAACCGGCTACCATCCAGAATTGGGTCATCGCGATGCGTTTCTGCAATTGGCTCAGCAAGCGTGAAGGTCTGCAAGAGTGCTATTTCATCGATCGCGAGGTCGGCGTTGAGTCTCCTACTCGTGGATGGACGTTGAATCGAGAGGCGAATGGCTATCGGCTGCCGACCGAAGCGGAGTGGGAACTGGCTTGCCGAGGGGAAACGATCACAGATTACTCTTGGGGCCAAGCGATCAACGCGACGGATCTGCATGTCGGCTCTCCGGGTACAGCCGGCGGAATCTCGTTGCCGAATCCTAACGGACTGTTTGACATGCATGGCAAGCTGCTGGAGATTTGCGAAGATCAATACGGAATGTATCCGATCAATCACTCGTTGACGGAGACCATCGAAGATCCTTGCGTCTCATGGGGATCAGACCGAGCGACGACCCGGGGATATGACCCCAAGGGAAGGCTCTTTCGATCGTCATCTCGTAGCAGCATCGGTCTGACAGATGCGGTGCTGGGAGATGAAGTGAGCATCCGGTTGGTGCGAACGGCCGATGATCGGGAAAAGTCCGCAAAGTCCCCGTCAGACGTTCAGCGTGAACGCATGCTGATTCGCGCCGCTCGACTCAATGATCTTGAGGATCGTGGACCGCATCTGGCAGAACTCGCGATCATCGAATTGAGACGCGAAAACTCGGACGCCTGCGCGAACTATTTCAATGAATGGCTCGACGTGGTCAAGCCATACGAAGACTACGCATCGCTCAGGACGCAGGTGCTGACCCATCTTTCAGCACATCAAAATGTGATTGAAAGGCTGCATCGACTTCGGCCCGCCGACGCTCATCTGCAGCTATGCCGTGCGCGACACGCGGGATTCCTTGGAAAGTGGAATGATGCCGCTAAATTCTCGCTACCGATTCTTAGGCAACGCGATGGCCGAAGCACACGATGGAAGGGTTGGATGGCCGACCAAGAATGGCACGAGATGTCGTCGTACCTTTTACTAGCCGGGCAGACCGACGACTACGAAAAATACCGAAGTTGGATGCTACGACAAATTGACAATCAATATGATGAAAGGATTGACTGGACGATCCTCAAGGCATCGACTCTTGCTCCCAATTCTAATCCAGCCGAACAGCGGGGAATTCTGAGGATAGCACAGCGAAACCAAGAAGATTGGGGAGATGCGGTGAGCTTTCCTCCACATGCGTTTGCATTCTTTCGTGCGGAAAGACTCAGTGATGCGGTCCGTTTCCTTTCAAGCCCAGGATTTGCAAACCAAGAGAAACGCGTCCCTGTCGTCTTGGCGATGGCGAAGTGGGAAACCGGTGATCGGGAAGAAGCAATCAAGATTTTGAAAGCGCAACTAGCCCATCGCAGTCGGAAACCGTTTAGACGACCAAGCAAGTGGCCTAACATGTTTCATTGGTGGGACGCGACTCTGTCGCACGAAGTCTTTTTACGCGAGGCGATTGAACTCACGGGAATCGACGTGACTGAGATCGAAAGTGAAACGACGGAGTCAGCACGTTGAAAGACGTAACGACTATTCTGCAAGCCGTCGCCCTGGGCGATGCCGATGCGGAGCGTGAGCTTCTGGACCGCGTGTACCAGGAATTGCACTCAATCGCAGAACGCAAGTTACTGGGCGAACGAGCTGGTATGACCCTTCAATCGACGGATCTGGTTCACGAGACGTACATGCGTCTTTTCGCTCATGAACCTCCGTGTTTCGAAAACCGGCGACACTTTTTCGCGGCCGCAGCGGAGGCAATGCGGCGAATCCTGATCGAGCGTGCACGCAAGCGAACGACAGAGCGGGCAGGCGGGGCGGCGGATCGGGTCGAAATTGAAATGGGCGAGCTCCCGATTCACGGCGCGAATGATAGAAAACTGATCAAAGTTGACGCGGCACTTGACCAACTCGAAGCCATGGATCCCCGAAAGGCAAAACTGGTCAAACTTCGTTTTTTTTCGGGGCTAACGATCAAGGAAACTGCGGAGACGCTCGGAATCTCGACGGCAACTGCGGATCGTCAGTGGCGATTCGTGCGAAGCTGGCTGCAAACTCTGTTCGACGAAAGCTAACGCTACGCAACCTGGGGGTATCCTGATCTCAAAGTCGCAGTTTTCACTTTTTCGAAGGACAACCAGACGACGCATCTGATCGACTATGGAGTTTGGTTGTTGATTGGACTGGTAGCCGCCGGCGTGGCTTTTGCGGCGTACGCGCAATCACCTGCCGGCCAAGTCAAACTTGCAAAAGTGTCGATCGCCACTCCGGTGTTCGGTTCCCTGGTTCAGAAACAGGCACTCAGTCGCATGGCACTGGTCGTGAGTAGATTGCCGCGAAGCGGACTTGAGCTTGTCGACGTGCTCAGGATTGCGGAGCGATCGGCCACGAATGCACTGCTGAGAAATGCTTTCTCCGCGGTGAAGTAATGTCCTTGAGTGTGTCACTGCACCAAAGCACCCGATCGAAGATGGCTTCGCGCGGCCGCAGTCGGCCAAGGGCGTCATGCGGAGCATGACCCATCCTTAGGACCCTATGGCGCCTCGGTCTTCGGACGTTCCCAACGAGAGGTCCGCGGCAAAGCAATCGACAAGGCTGGACAGGTTCGCCATCCGCTCGAGTTCTCGAACAGCTCGTACGCTTCGGTCCAGCCTCGCAAGAGTGATCGGATGGACGGATTGCTGAAAGGCCTCCACTCTCATCTGCTGCCGGTAATGACGAATCACCATCGAGAAGATGTCACGCAGCACCGCGCGTTTCTTCGGCGTTTCCTTTCCGACGGCATCAAGCCTGTCGTTGAGAAGACGACGGATGGAGATCGGGTCCGGATGACGATCCTGCAGGACTTGGAGCAACTTGGCCTGAAATTGTCTTGAGTCCTCGCTCAGCAAACGCAAGGCTGCCTGGATGTCGCCGGCGGATTGCTTCACGGCTCCTTCAATTGTTTCGGCTTCCGCATCGAGTTGGTGTCGGTCTCGCAGCAACGTAGTGGCTTCGGGCGTCGTCAATGGACGAAACCGTATCAACTGACATCGCGAACGAATGGTCGGAAGCTGCTTCTGCTCCACGGAACCGATCAGGATAATGATACAATCCGCAGGCGGTTCCTCGAGTGTTTTCAAAAGGCAATTCGCGCCCTCTTCATTCAAGTAGTCTGCATCCTCAAGAATCGCGACTTTCTGTTTTCCGCAATAGGGACTCAGCCGAACGTCGCGGCAGAAACCTTCCTGCATCCTCGATTCGGGTGGCCCGATGAGAAGGTCCAGCGGAATTTGAGACTTGTCGTCCGGCTTGCGGACTCGGATCACATCCGGGTGCGTCTCGGCCGAAACTTGCGCGCATGCTTCGCATTGCCCGCAGGGATCCATCGCGGCCGGGTCGTTGCGATTACAGAGCAACGTCTTCGCCAACAACGTGGCGACACTCCGTTTGCCGACGCCCGCCGGACCGACGAATAGGAAAGAGCCGCCGAGCCGATTTTGGCGAATGGCGCTTCCGAACCAAGATGCGAGGTGCGCGTTGCCAATCAAATCTGACCACTTCGCGATCATGAGATCGACGAGTCGGCAGTCGTCGGCTCCGAAATCACTTCCTGGTGAACCTCGTCGTGAATGCAGCAACCGCCTTCCGATGCGGGGACACGATGGGCAAGTTGTGAGCACTGGACGGTTTCGATCTTGTCGATCTTGGTCAATCGGTCTTTGTGGCGTCCACCATCAAAGCCCGTTTGCAGCCAACGAAGAACCAGATCATCGATCGAGCGGTCACCAATCAAATCGCCGGGCAAACAGAGGACATTCACATCGTTGTGACGACGGCTCATTTCCACCATCACTTCGTCGTAACACGGAGCCGCCCGAACGCCACAAAACTTGTTGGCTGTGATCGCCATTCCGATTCCGGTGCCGCAGATCAGAATACCGCGGTCCGCGTCACCGCCGCTGACTCGCTTGGCAACCGCTTCGGCAAAGTCCGGGTAGTCGACGGATGCCTCACCAAAGGTCCCCTCATCCATGATTTCAAACTTGTGCTCCTGAAGCGCGTGGGCGAGCCTTGCTTTGATCTGCACGCCACGGTGGTCACTGCCAAGAGCGATTCTCATTAGTTTGACCCTTGGTCTCCGGCTACCGGGAAGAAGTCGTCATCCAGTCGCTCCATCCACTCCGACAATTCCTTTTCCATCTGGTCGGCGCAATGACGGTAGGCATCAACCGGCATCCCGATCGGGTCCGAGATATCGCCGCCATCATGCCGGAGCGTAAAGACGCGATCCTGCATTTCCGGCCAAGCCGCAAGAATGGCGGCACGGTGCGATCGGGTCATGGTGAGGACAAGGTCGGCGACGTTCATCAGGTCATCACTGAGAGGCTGACTGGCGTGACCCGTTAAGTCTAACTTGCGTTCGCCCATCACTTCAATGGATTGTTGGCTCGCACTATGGCCCTCCGACGCGGCAACACCCGCCGATAGCACCCGAACAACGTCCTCTCGTCCAAATCGTGTGGACAGTTGTTCACGCATAAGCGTCTCTGCCATGGGGCTTCGGCAGGTATTTCCCGTACAAACCATCACAATCACGGGTTTGACAAACTGATTCATCGCCGCTCGCTCAATAACTCCCTCGCGGACCATTTCCCAGCGGTTTCCGACAACCCGCACGATGGTCGAACCCTCAGCATATCGCGTGGAGCCGTCATCGAGCAGCAGTGGCACGCGTCCGGAGAGCTGTTCTAGCACCCCTTTGGCGGTCGTTTGAGCCGGTTGATCGGCGCGGTTGGCACTCGCCAGCAGCAGCGGTGCGGCCATAAAACGGTGAATTGTTTCCAGAATCCGATGCTCGACGACCCGGAACCCGACGGTGTTCTCCGGCCCGATCACGCCCTCGCCGACCTTTTCGGGTAACTGGCGAATCGCGGAAAATCGATCCGAACAGGGAGTCGTCATAGTGAAGGGTCCGGGCCAGCAACGTCGACTTAATCGCCGAGCGATCGGTGAACAATCGCAGTAGAAGTCTTCGGCTGCCTGGCGGCTCCGAACCGACATCGCGTAGGGTCGCCCACCCTCGCCTTTGATCGCATCCAACTTTTCAACCGCCTGAGGGTCGAGGGCGTGAGCGACAAGCGCGTAGACGGTGTCGGTCGGAATCGCAACGACCTGTCCTTCCGTCAACGCCTGGACCGTTCGATGGATATAATCTCGGGGATCGTCCGTCTGTCGAAGGTCGAATACTTTCGTCATTAAATGTTGCCGCTCATCATCGCCGACGCAGCGTCCTCGGAAGTCTTCTGTCCTCGGGAAATTCCTTGGCGACGCTCACCGCGATTTCAACGCTGCGATCCCAGCCTGCCCTATTGTAGGATTTGCGAATTTGGCTTCACAAGCCCGGCGGCTTTTTCAAGTTGACTCGACCCCATCATCACCAATTCCAATCAATGGGCACGACCATGCCGAACCGTGACGGTTGCACCATCACTGATCGTCGACGCTTCCTTACGCGTCGTCTCGCTCCCGGCTTGATCACCGGCCTAGCCGCGGTGGGAGGATTCTCAGTGACGGGTTGTGTCGGATCTGGATCAACCAGCGAACCCGATCTGTTATGGGGTCGGCGTGGTCAAAGCGAAGGTCGCTTTCTGAAACCGCGTGCCATTGCGATCGACCGGAACGACTTGCTCTACATCGTCGACACCACCGGGCGCATTCAGGTGTTTGATGCCGATGGTGAGTGGCTGCGTGCTTGGAAGACCCCCCAAACAGCGAACGGTCGTCCGACGGGCATGGCCATTCAGCACGGCGCGACCCCCGATGAAGATCG
>JBCCOI010000228.1:0-10815 GCA_039025515.1 Planctomycetota bacterium | reverse complement strand
TCGACGAGTTGATTATCCCGACACGCCGAATGCCTTTGATTGTTGTGATTGACCCAGTCGACAATGCGACACTCGACGGCGTTGGCGTCGGTCGCACCGACGAAAACGGAGTCTACGATCGAGTGCGAGTATCCGCGGGATCGAGGGATGCTCGCGTCGCCGTGGACGCCACCGTCATCTTCTCGACTCAGCAGGACGACGATCCGAGCCGATCCAACTTGCCGCGCGTACGCAATTTTGCGACCAAACGGCTGGTCTTGGACGACACCGTGCAAGCCGAGCTTTCCTGGTCGACGCCGGGACGGTCAAGCACTCGACTCGCTGAGCCTGTCAACCAATCCGCCGACAGCAACGTCGTCTTCGAGCGGTCGCTTCGTGCCGGCGAGACCGCCGAACTTGATTTTCAGCTTCGCCGCGGACGCGCGCCTCTGATCGGACAGTTTGTTGAGATCACGTTGCTCGGTGAAGGACAGCTCGACGCCCCAAACCGAATCACCAATACGGCCGGAGAAGTTCGCTTTCAATACACGGCCCCTGAAGAACAAGTGGGCCGGGCGAGGATCGCTGTGTCTTACAGCATCGACGGCCAGACTTTCACCGAGACCGCCACAATCGACTACTCGGATGCCGACGTGGAGGAATTGGACCCGGTCTATTCGAGAGCGCAGTTGACGGCGGAAAGTGCCGCAGGGCTGTTGATCTCTCAAGCCGCACAACAAGCGATCCTCGGTAATGAAGGAACGCTCGATCGACCGCAACTTGCGGATATCGCACGGTCGTGGCGTGACTCGGGTCTGCACGACGACGGATCGATCAACGAAGCGGAAGACTGTGGCGTCCGCTGCAAGATTGCCGAGTCGACGTCTAGTTCGATCGATAGCAGATCCCGTTTCTTAGAACTCGCTGCAGTCGAGTTCTTTCGTTGGACCCAAATGATTGACCAACTGGGTCTGGCCGATGAACTCACCGAGCCAAGCGATCCGGATGTGCTCGACTTGCTCTCGAACGAAACCAAAGCCGCGATCGACGCGTTGGTGCAAACCGCGCTGACTTCAAGTGACGCGCCTTACGCTCGATCGGCGATGAAGGCCGCGACACTCGCCCAGTCCGCAGGCTTGCTCAGTTCTGGTGACGAAGCGATCTATGGAGTCGACGCCGTGCGCGACCGACTGGGGTACGAAATTCGCATCGACGAAGCTGAGCTGCACGGTGAAGCGGACAGCGGTTGGCTTCAAGTCACGACCCGCCTCTATCTTCGAGATCCGAACAACACGCAACAATCCGTTCCCGCAGGCGGCAACTCACCGATCGATGTCGAAGTGTTCGCCCTCGGATTCAGCTTGGTGAACACGGGAGAGATCATCACCGACGGGATCTTTGGTTCCGAAGTCTCAATTGCGCGAGGTGACACGGAACTCCGGTTGCTGATTCACGCGCGGGACGAATTTGCGACGGGCGACACGTTCGAGATCCGACGCAGCGGAAAGACCAGTCTCGTCTCGGCGGCTCGGCTGGCGTCGAATGAGTTGGCTCCCCTGCAAGACAGCCTCACACTCTACGCATCGCAACAAGCTCACATCGAAGGCGTCGTCACGCGAGGACTTGGACGCGATCGAACACGAGACGTCTTATTCACCGTTGCCGGCGCGCCACAAGACAGCGTGCAACGTTTGGAAGGTCAGGGCGATGCGTTTGTGTTCACACCGCCGGAGGGTCAGTCCGGAACGGCAACGATCACGCTCTCGCTCCATGCCGACGGAGCGATTCGGCAGAGCGAAATCGAAATCGTCTACAGCGATGGAACGGGTCCGGAAGGCGAAGTCGTCGTTGAAGCCGCGAACCGAGTCGGAGGAAGTGGATTGCTGAATAATTCGCACGTGATCGGCGCGTTTAACCAAGTCGCCGTTCCGCTTGCAGCTTCCGGAGAAGACGCGATGGCCGGCAACGCATTCGGACTCGGCGGTTTTCAGTTTCCCTTTGACGGTGGCTTGCCATCGGTCGGTGGGGATCTCGGAAACTGGTTCAATGAAATTTTCGATTTATTGCACCTCGCGGATTTGGAAACGTTGCTGGGGTTGTTAAACGGCTTGCCAGGCGATCCGGAGGACATCGTTCGCTTCAAGTTTGATGCGTCCGCGGCCTTGGGTGATCCTGGAACTCTTCTCGCAGCCGACATTAGCGGCCTGCTTCCTGAAGGTTTCGAAGGCAGCGTCAGCCTGGACAAACCCGAACTGAGCGGTCAGATCGTGTTCGGGATCGACACGTCGAGTAGCCCGCTTTATGTGTTGACGCAGCCGGACCGATTGCTCACCGAAAACCCGACCTTCGAAGACTTTCTTGGCGGTGGCGCCGAAGAAGCTCGTTTCGCTGGCTTGGAGACCACTGAACTGGGTGCCGCGTTCGGCGTCTCTGCGAGCTTCCGCAGTAGCGAGCCGCTGATTGACGGCATCTTGGAGGTTCCGTTTGCTGAAGGTTACCTGAGCAGCAAACTGAAGGTGGACTTCAGTGAAGTCGCCAAGTCGACCGGCAAGTTACGACTAAACAACTTGGCAGAACTGGCGAACTTGCAGATCGGCTTCGACGGCAGCGCGATCGACACGTTCCAGGCGATCGCATCGGCGCGAGTCACGCTGCCAAACCTTGCCGGTGTCAACGATAACGATCATCCGCTCGCCAACGTCAACGTTGTCGGTGCGATTCACAAACCGTCGCCGAGTACAACGGGCACCGCCGAAGAGGACGCGCCGTGGGAGTTCCAACTTCGTACTGCGGATCTGTTTCAGTTGGATGCTGAGTTGCGATCACGTTTGTCGACAGACGTTGTCTCGTCCTCGTCTGACGCTCTCGAACCCAACGACGACTGGCAGAAAATTGATCGAACCGATGCAGCGAACTTCGGCTTACTGAATGAGCGTTTGCAGCACGATCAGCTCGAACTGGCAGACTCCGCAGACTGGTATCGATTCGAGACCGGTGAAACCGGTGACGCGTCGAACTTCGCACGTGTCGATTTCGATTCGATGCGAGGCGACCTGGATCTGTCGCTTTACAGGCTGGTTGATTCCGAACTGGTACATGTTCGCACCGACGACTTGGCCTTCGGCGACACCGCATCGATCACGCTGCTGGGTCAACCTCAGGGAACTTACTTCTTGAGAGTGTTTGATGACGACGGTGCATTGCAGCCTTACTACGCGCTCACAATCGAACCACCGGGAAAGCTGCAACCGGGAATCCAAGCCCAGATCGGTGACTTCCAAGTCTTGGATACATCGCTCGCGATTACGGTCGACACGAACCTTGAGTTTTCGGGATCCCTCGACGGCCGAATCGTGATGAACTTTGCCGAGCAGGACGACGCGGCAGACGAACAAGTTGCCGTCGAAGTCGGTTTCCGAGCCTCGATTGACACGGTCGCCGATGATCCGAACGAGAACGGCGGAATCTACGCAGAGTTGACGACGGGGCTGGGCAATGAGGCGATTCAAACGCTTGCACTTCAAGACGCAAATGGCTCTCTCATTCCGCCACCTTCACGATCCCGTTTCGAAAGCCGGATCGATCCGGATATCGGTGGCTATTTGATCTTTGACTATGAGTCATCGACCGATTTCAAGTTCGCGGGGCTGGACGCAGCCAACGACCGTTTCGTGATGGGAGCCTACGACGGGGACGATGGTTGGGTCGTTCCCGCCGATGCAGACCACCGAGCCGTCGCGAACCTTGATGCGGATCCGCTGGGGCTTGTACTGCTGTTCGATGGGAACGACGTCACACTGGCAGTCTCCGACGGTTCGGGCGACCCGAAGACTGTTTTGACAAAGACGTATGCGTCAATCCCGAACGGCGACCTCGGTTTGGGCACGCCCGATGGATCGGCGAGATTCTACGACGCCTATTTGTATGCGGGCAGTGAAGAAGAGTTACTGTTTGCTGACTTCTTCAATCAATCTGCTAAGCCCGAGTGGAAACCAAGCAAAGGCGTTTGGTCGATTGATGATTCGGGCCGATGGATGGCACGAGGGTCTTCATTGACGTTTGGGGACGCGCTGCACATCGACTCCGCGACGCTTCGTGGTTTCCTCGACATCCAATTCAATGACAACGACATTTTGGCGGTTCCGGCAATCAACCCGCAAACGGAAGATGAGGGAAAGATCGAAGTCGGCTTCGAACTCTCGGATGTCAACGCGTTGTTGTTTCGCACTGAGGATGGTGGAACGCCGCTTTACGACGATCAAGATGACTCACCTCGCGGGTCCTTGGCGATCAACGATGGCTTTCTGACGCTCGGTCCGACGGGACTTTCGTTGGGTGCCGGAGAAGTCCGCGCAGTGATCGCTGATGTGCTGCACGTGGACATCGTTGGAGCTGAATTTAATCTGACGAACGATCCGGGTGATCCGTTGTTCGCAACCAGCGACATCGGAATCCGTATTCCTTCACTCAGCGACGACGCAAACTTCGTCACGATCAGCGGAGCGAATCCCGGCGAGAGACTCTTCGGAATCAGTCAGCCGTCAACAAGCGACTTGATTCCGGAATTCCTGTTGTTTCAAGACACGATTGAAATCAACTTCGACACCGGCCTACTCCAAGAAGAGTTCATTGATGTCGGTGGCGTGTTTCCGTTTACCCCCGAAAAGGTCGCCATTCGATTCAACGATGCCGGGGATGAAAACGGCACGATCGGCAACCTCAGTGACTTTGACTTGCTGGTCGCGGGACAGATCGACTTCAGCAACTCGATCTTTGATGGCTTACCGTTTGATCCCGTCTTTGCGATTGGCCAACCTCAACTTCGTGATCCGGTCAATGGAGAACGACAGGTTCGTTTGAGCGGTTCCGACGCGTATGTCGATTCCTGCGACACGACGATGATCGAAGCAGCGTTCGGTCAGAGCGAGCTTTGCCAGAACGGGTTTGTTTCTGCCGAGCTGGGATTGGGGTCTCTGCTTGGCAATCAAACACCACTGATCAAAAACCTCGGCCCAATCTACCTGGGCTTCCAAGACCTCAACTTGTTCCGCGACGGAGACGCAGTTGAAGATCCGGACGACGTCGTGAACGCGGGAATCAACCTGCACGGGTTACTCCAGATCGCCGGCTTTCAGGATGGCGAGTTCATTCCGGAGATCTCGGGAGAACTTGTCGCACAAAGCGTCGACGACGAAGGCAACCGCGAAGACCTCGGGACGCTGGCTGTCGCAGGACAGTTTACTGGCCCGACGCGAGTGAACGAGGACGGAACTCCTGATCCGCTGGGCGATCGCTTTCAACGTTCTTTGGAGTTGGACTGGTTCGGTCAAGCATCGGGAGAGATCGGAAGTCAGTTCAATGTCTCCGTCGAAGATGCTGCGGTCCGTATCAAGACCATCTTTACCAATACCTACACCGACACCGAGCCGTTCAATGTGTCGGTGGAGATCCTTCCACAGACAATTGACAGCGGCAACCTTTGCATCGAGCTCGGAAATATCGCCCAGCTCTGTGGCAGCGGTTTCGTGAACGTGGCCGCCGGTGACAACGAACCGTTCATGATCGTCCGCAGCGGTCAGCTCTTGCTGGGAGATTCGCTCGGACCGCTCTCGAATGTCAAAGACACGGACTCGAGTGACGACAATCAAGAGGGCGGGAAGACCGGAATCACCGCTGGCGGATTCGGTGTCGGACGCGACGGAACACTCTATGTGATTCCCGCCGGTTACTCGATCCCGGATCCGGACGATCCGGGCCAAACATTTGCGGAGTTTGAAGACGGTGCCTTCGTGACGCTCGATAGCAGCCAACTGGGCGGCATCTTTGGGTTCCCCGAATGGGTTCCGGTAGAAGTTCGCAAACTGGGACTGCAGTTCTTGGGAGTTGCCGATGGCGATAACGACGGAGTCAACGATCCGTTGACCATCGCACCGCCCACGAAAGGCGAGATCAGTCAGATCGTCGACGACGATGAACTCAGCGAGGTTCTTGGTGTGGATTCCATCGGCGTTCAAAGTTTGGCCAACCGCGTGATCAACGAAGTCATTCCGATCACCGATCCTGACAATTTGCGCTTAACCCTTTCTGGTGGGTTCACGGGCAATGGAATGTTCCCGGTCATCGGCGAATTTGAACGCTTACAACTCCATCTCGGCAAGCTTGCAGGCTGCGTTGCTGTCGCGGCAGCACAACATGGAATCGACGTTGTAAACTCGCAAGTTGGTTATCTCTTCGATTCCGCTTGCGAGTTCCCGATCGAGGGATTGGATGGTGCCACGGTCGGGATCGAACCGATCGATCTTGGTCCTTTGACTGTTGGCGGCAACGTCGGACTGGGTGTGTTTCGTTTTGATCGTCCGAACGATCCCGACGATCCATCCGCGGGAACTACCCAGCAAAACGTCTTTTATGGACGACTGGAAGGAACGGCCGCCATCGCCGACTTTGGCTTCGGGGTCTCTGGGATCATCACGCAGTACGGCCCGGTGCTGATGCGAGGTTTTTCACCGATCCCGGTTCCGATTAGTGCAATCGTGGGTTTGCTCGGCGGCCCCGTCGGTACCGCGTTGGGTGCGGGAGCGGGGTTCTGGCTTACCGGAATGGAAGCGGGGCTGATCTTTGACGCGGATCCGCTACCGACCATCAATGAGCCGACCGACATCTTCGCGAAGCCCAAGCTGCGTACACCGCTGAAAGTGACCGGCGCGGACATTGAGAACACGGTCCGCGAATTGGCGTTCGAGAATCCGACGTTCACGGAGTTGGTCGGCGCCCTGTCAGAATTCGATAAAGGCGTTGATCTTGGGTTTGCGTTTACCGAACTACTCAGCGGGCGTGTCCCGCTGCCCGGTGGGCAGTCCGTGAAGTTCACGTGGGACAGTGGATTCCGTTTTGTCGCCTCGGGAACGTTGACTAACCAGTACGTCGCCGGACAGCTTGGGCTAGACGTCACGTTGGGACTGAATGTTGGTTATGACTTCGACGCACTGCGCATTGACGGCGAAGGCAATCCGATCACGGAACTTCCCGATCCGCTTCCGGCTAACTGGCCACGTCATCCCAATGGCGAACCCGCGATGGATTTCGATGGTGTCGCGTTGGATGCGGATGGTAATCGGCTGGATGAAAACGGGGATCCGATCGGGCAAGGCATCTCCGAGACGATCGCGACGTTCGACGACCTGTTCGGTTTTCAGTTGTTCGGTTTCGCGGACCTCGAGGTCTTCGGGTTCCCCTTGGTCGGCGCTGGCGTTCTGTTTGACTTCGATGATCCGATCAACCCGGTGATCAACGTCGCCGCATCGCTTCCGGCTCGCGATGGCCTGTTGTCGTTGTTGCTGCCCGCGCAAGGCGTCATCGGTGCGTCGTTGGACTTCGATGGCTTAGTCGAAGGCAACATTCTTTCGGCGTTGGTGTTGTTGCAAGAGTTCAAAGGCCAGACGACGTCCTTCGTCGGCGAGTTATTGGACGTCGTAGGCAATAACCCTGACACGGGGCAACTTAGCCCGATGGGTATACTGGCCAATCGCTTGGAAACGGATCGGCGCGCATCGCTGGGAATCCTTCGTCCGACACTGAGTGACAACGAACCAAACCCTGACTATGACCCGACGTTCGATCCACGCTTCACGGGATACGATCCCAGCGACTCTTCCACCAACCCGACACTGAACCTGTGGATGTCCGTGCTCGATCTTGATGGCAATGGTTTCAATGCCGAGACCGAGCATCAACCGATCACACGGGAGTTTCTGATTGACCGGGTCTTGGATCTCAATCCGGTCGACCTAGTCAACCAACTCGGCCAACTGGTGATCAACGGTTGGCTACGTGTGACTTCGGCATTTATGCAAGAAATGGTGTTGATCGGACCGACGCTCGTTACGTCGCCCGAAGATGCGGCGACGCTGACCGACGGCATTCCATTCTGGGCAGCCATCGAGGCACAAATGCGAGCTTCTCATGCGGGAGTCAGGCTGTTTGCGGAGACGGATGCGCAACGAGAACTACTTGATGATGCGTTTGAAGCGAACTTGCTCGCCGCACGCGTATCGACTGCGATCAACTACGCCGTCGCCGAAGCATCGCTCAACTCAATCGGGGCGGCAGCGCAGAGGTATGCGGAAGTGATCGATCCGAAACTGCGGATCACCGGTCAACTGAGTCCCATGCTCCTCGGCATTCCGATGGGGCCGCCCAGCCAGGAAGTTGACATCACGGTCAGCAAACACGAGCTCACCGTCCGCGGAAACTTCTCGGTGATGAAGCAGATGTTGAACATGAGTGCGATTCCCGCGATCGTCGCGGATCAAACCCGAATCGATGCTCATTTCCCATTCGAGAACCTGCTGTCCGATGTCTATGCGGCAGAGCTTCCAAAGATTGACCCACTGGCGGACGATTGGCGAATCGCGATCGATGCTTCCGCCAGTGTGGCCGGGTTTGAGATCCAGAACCAGAGCGGATTGATTTTTCCAGCCGGCGCGACGCAGTATCTGGGCGAACGGATTCAACGTTACGACGCCGATTCGGCCGAAGGCAGTGTGACAATTGAAGAGAACAAGATTCTGGTTCGCGAGCAAGACTATCAGTTCCTGCTGGCTGAAGGTGGTTTGCTCTATGACGGGCGACTGACGCTGCCACGATTCTTGACGGACCCGGTGGGGCTATGGGATGACCTGCATGCCGATCCCGACTTCGCCGACCAAATCGCGGCGATCAGCGGCAGCGATTGCGAGGACATCTGGAGTTGCATCACGGCTCATCCGGTCGAAGTCTTTGGTCTGTTGTCACGCTTGCCAGACCTGATCGGCGACGCGACATCGATCGAAGAAGTTTCTCAGGTTCAGCTGTTCATTCCGAACTTCATCGATGACATCATCGACTCGTTTGACCCGCAGACTCGCGCCGAACTGGATGCATTGACCGCTCAAGGCTCCGATGCAACCGCGGATGATGTCATCGCATTCATTCGCAGAGAAGTTTCCGATGCGATCGGCGATGGCTACGCCCAACTTCAAAACGCGTACCTGATCGGAAGCTATGGGCAGTACCCGAGTGCAATCGCAGACGCAGAGCAGTTGTTCGACGAGTCTGCGTTCGCGTTTCCAACCACGTCGAAGATCCTAGGCGTAGAATTGGGGAGCGGACAGCTCTCTGGAAAACTCACCGAATCCGGTTTCGATACCGACTTGGCGGGAACGTTTCTCGGACTGGCGGATGTCCAATTTGAAGCGAACCTCAATACGTTCACTGACCCGGCGCTGATGCGAGTCGGCGGCGAAGTCGTGGTCGGGTACGCTTCGGAGGCTTGTGGCTCCTTGCCGTCTCCACTTCCCGGCGAACAGTCGGCGCAGCAGATCTCCGACCAAGTCGCCGCGTTTCTTGCTCATGTCGGTTTCTATGAGAGCTTGGACGCTGGCGCCCGAGTCGTCGGCAGTGCATTTGATTGGTTCGTTAACAACAACGACGCGGGATTGTGTGTCCGAGCGTTCTCGCCGGGATTTGATCCGCTCGCCGTGACGGATGACGGTGAGCCGGATGAGTTAAAACGTCGTGGTGGCATTGCAGCGCATGCTCAACTGGAGATCGCGGACTTCCTCAAGGGCGACTTCGATTTTGAGGTGACTCCTTCGGCGACGTTTGACTTGGTACCGAACGTGGTGGTCTCGGGAACGGCGAGCCAGGTCCTGCTGCCGGGTCTGGAAGGTCTATCGCCATCGGGGCAAGAGGATGTACTGTTCGGAAGCGAACTCGCCATCCGATTCCAGCACATCGATGGATCACTCTCCTCGTCGCTTGGCGGGTCGATAACGCTGTTCGGTCAAAGCCTATCACTTTCTGCCGATCAGTCGCTCGCCGTGACAGAAGACGGCTTGGTGGGCTCGCTGTCATTTGATCAGTCGCTGAGCCTCGGTGGCACATTGATGCCGTTTGAGCTGGGTGGCGAACTGTCGCTTGAATTCGATACTTCGCTCAGCAACCCCTCCGCGTCGATCGCAGTGAGAGACGGACATCTTCGTTTGTTCAACGCGTTCGAGCTTTCGGGAGCATCGTTCCGGCTGACGGTGGATTCCGCGGGAATCCACGTCACAAATGTCTCGGGTGACATGGAACTCTTCGGCAACCGGTTGTCGTTCGGCGGTAGTTTTTCGATCACACCGAACGGCCTTCCCACCGGCTTCACCAGTTTCTCGGAGACACTCTCGATCAACATCGATCCGGAGATTCCTGGACTTGGCTTCGGGCCAGGAAACGTGCAAGGAGAGTTAACCCTGGAGCTGGATGAGAACGGTTTCGGCGGAGCATTCAGCGGCACCGGTACGATCTTCGGGATAACTCAACCCACGATCGCGGGACAATTCCATTGGGATGGGTGTCTTGCGATCACTTCGCCTGTCGTGGCCGAATTCGAACTGCCGGGTTTGGCAGACAATCCAAACTACGGTTGCGATGCGGCGCACGAAGTCGCCGTTGCTCTCACACTGATGGACGTGGATACGATCGTCGAAGGCGACAGCGGGACGCAACTTGTCCAGATCGAAGTTGAGATTGCAACGTTTGGAGCCGTCGAACCCTTCGAACTCGAAGTGCCATGGGAAGTGACACCCGCGGGAGGACTCAGCTTCCCCGGCGAGCAGAAGTTCTTCGTGACCGAATCCACCTCTTCCATCAACATCGAGTTTGTAGTCGTGGGCAACACGGAGTACCAAGATGCCATCGACTACATCGTCACGATCGACGGTTCGCAGATTAATCTCAAGGGCGGAAACGCAACTTGGTACGTCGCCGACGAAATGACTGTCCTGACCGTGCTCAACGATGACGAGCAAGACC
>JBCCOI010000227.1:0-10833 GCA_039025515.1 Planctomycetota bacterium | reverse complement strand
GCAACGCCCTTGCGAATCGGATTCAATTCCCCATGAACAGGGCTTGGTCGGTGGCAAGCACCGACTGGGTTTGCCAGCTTCGCTGGGCAAACAAAAAAGCCCGCCAAGTGAATCACCAGGCGGGCTTTGCGAATCGTTTTGAACTTAGACTTCAACCACGACGCACCAACCCCGCCTCGCCGTCGAATGACGAGTCGGTCGTTGAGAATGTTGATGTTGTGGTGAAAGTAGTCATTGGGTTTCCAGAATTGACGGACCGAAGCAGAGACACATGGTCGAAAGATTGGTTCGCAAGAAAAACAGATGCAGCTCGGCTAAAGAATGCTGTTAGACGCAACAGGCCAGCTGACTAATTCAGTTCCGGTAACACCTCACCCGTAGAACTGTTACCTCGCAGGGCAAAAAAAGTCACCTTCCTAGCAAACGTTCGAAGAGATCAGACGCAAAACCGCTGACGTACTCCCCTGATGCTTCGATCGTCGCCAGGACATCGTGGAGCATTTTGATGCGCTCTGGTCGGACGAAGGCGTACCCAGTGTTTTCGATAGGCGTGTCAAGCCAGATTCCGATGGGTACGCCTTCGGACTGAACGCGAGCAATGTATTGCCTCGCTTCCAAGTCAGTCGGGAGTCCGTTCTCGTCGACCGCGGATGCTGGAAATGCCAAGAACGTGAAAGGACATTCCCCTCGATCCAACAGTGATTGAGGGTCAACCAATTCGCTGTGATTGATTTCCTTGGAATGCGGCATGCTTTGCTCCTGCGGCTAGTATCCCATTCCAAGATCTTGCGCTTGTCGGGTCAACTCATCGAGTGCCTTTACACGTTCAGGATTCAAACGCAATCGAACCAGTAGGTCGTTTAGCTCGACGCGAGCCGACGGCATCTCGGGAAGCTTGCTGGCTTCGTAGGCCGACTCGAGTTCGGCGGCGAGGCGCTCGAATTCTCGGGTGTGGAATTCTAGGTCGGCAGCTTCAAGCGTTCCTTTCTCGGGTCCAGAACGCTTGCGTTCGACGAGTTCATTGATGTACGAAAACTTCGTCGACTCGTTTAGAGTCACCAGGTTGGCTTCGACCTCACCGGTGCGCATCAGGTGGATCCCCGTCAGCAGCACGCGATAGACGTACAGCAGCGGCTTGACGCGTGGAGGCGACTCTTTGGCGAATAGCTTCCATTGGGTCGCGGCAAATCCGAGATAGTGATGTGCGTGGTGACGAGTGATGCAGTTCTTGGCGATCGAATTGAGCTCCTCGTGCTCGGGAGCGCTGAACACCACCAGCGGCGAGAAGATTTGCTCAAGCACGTACCCGTTTCGCTTCAGCATCAACCGAATGAACTTTTCCACATCGTGCGTGACCAGATCGATTTCGAGGCCGTCATAGATACCCTCTTTCTCTACTGTTTGATCGCCCTCATCGAGTCCGATAACAGTTTCCAGTGGCAGCATGTGAACGCCACGGAGATCGAAGTCGGAATCGGGTGAAGGGAAACCATAGAGATGGGCTCCACTGATGGTCGCGAAAAGCAGCGGGTGCGGATGCGACTCGACGTGCTGCATCATCTTCGCGTGGTCGATCTTGGTGGCGTCGCTCATGGCAATGACTCCTCCATCGCTCGCCGGCGCGCGTCGACCAGGAACGCGTTGGCACGCTCGTACTCGGGACGGTCCGGCAGCTTGGTTGTTTTGAACGCAGACTCAAAATCGCTTTGCAGTTCCTTCCGCCACGAGTCTGCTTCGGCGAACGGCATCTCACCTCGTTTGATCGTCAGCAATCGATCTCGATACTGGCCAACGTCGACCATCATCTCACCTGAACGCAAGACATGGGTTCCCGACAGCAGCAACCGAATCAAGTGCATCACGTGTTTCCACTTCACTCGTCCCTGATTGCGGATGTCGGTTTGCATCTTTTTGAACTGCGATGCTACGTATCCAGAGAACGTCTGGAAGATGAGCTTCGAGAGGAATGCAGATCGCATCTCGACCAGCTCTTCGCCCAGTGGAGTCGCCGACTCAACGATTGGGGAATAGAGGCACTCGAGCACATTTGGGTTCGCCTTTAACGCTAACACGATGAACTTCTGCAGTTCCCAACAAACCTCTTGCGTCTCATCGTTCTCCAATTGCTCTGGGACGCCGAAGAGCGACCAGTGCAGGTCGGCCGCCGGCAGGTAGATTCCACGGCGATCGGTATCCGACGTTTCGTCTTCCAGCCCGTAAGCCCGCGATCCGATCACGCAGCGATAGATCACGCGATCGTACAAGCCCGAACTCATCAGCGGCGCATCGTTATCACGGATGCTGTTGGATTTGAACTCCGCCAGCCGAACGAGTTGATTGTGATGGATCGGAGCCTCGAACCCATCACTGAACTTCACGCGATACGCGTGGGTGCGATCGACTGGCGACCGGACGATCACACCGACAGCGCCCGCCGGATGCGCAATGCGATCGTTTGCCGCCATGACTTCCTTCTGAGCGACCACCTGCGTGCCGACACTGTAGATAAGCGAATGTTCCTTCACCGAAGTGTTTCCGTTGAAATCGATTTCAATAAAATCTCCGCCAACAAAACTGATTGGGCGACACTATAGGGACAGATTTTAGCTGGATGGGTTCTGCCGGAGTGAACCGCAACACCGACGCGCGTGTCCTGTCATGATTTAAAGGAAGATCCCGCAGGGAGGAATTCAACATGACACTGAAACAACTCGCACAGGAAACACTCGACCTGATCGAGGCGGGCGAATACCAAGCGGACGGTCGGACGGTGAAGTTTGCCGAGCAGCAAGAGTCGGCTGTCCAACGCACACGCCTATACCGACCCGATGAAATCGCTTCGTTATCCGCGTCGGCAGCCGATGAGAAACAGACGATTCGCGTGGTGGACGGGACGACTCAAGTCGTCGCCCAGACCATGGCCGAACATGGCGAAGTCGCGTTGTTAAACTTCGCATCGGCCCGAAATCCCGGCGGCGGATTTCTAAATGGTGCGAAGGCGCAGGAAGAGGACCTTTGTCGCTGCAGCGGTTTGTATCCGTGTTTGATCCAGTGCATGGATTACTACGAGACCAATCGTGCTCAGTCGTCGCTACTTTACACCGACCATGTGATCTTCAGTCCGTCGGTTCCCTTCTTCAAGACACGCGGCACCAGCGACTTGCTTGCCGAGCCGTTCTTTGCCTCGGTGATCACCGCACCCGCGCCGAACAGTGGCCCGTTCTTGCGCGGCAACCCAGATGCTACCGAAGAGCTCGAGCAAACGTTCGAGCGACGCATCAAGTTCCAGTGTCTCGGTGTCTACGCTCGCGGATGAAACGCGCGATGCACGCGTTTCAACCTGGAATGCTCGACATGCGTGTAAATCTGTGTCGTCTGAATGTTCGCGTGACCGAGCATCTCTTGAACTTGTCGCAGGTCCGCTCCTCCGGCCAACAGGTGCGTCGCGAAACTATGTCGCAACGAGTGTGGACTGATATCCCGGGCGATCCCAGACCGTGCCGCATAACGTTTCACCAAACGCCAGAGCTGAATGCGATCCAAGGCGAGACCGGTACGGGAGAGGAAGAGTTCTTCGGGTTCCGGTGTGCGACCTCCGATGAGATTCCCGCGCAACTCATTGAGATAACGATCAATCGCATCGATCGCTCGTTTACCGATCGGAACGATACGCTGCTTTCCGCCTTTGCCCGTGCAACGAATTTGCCGCAGAGAGAACTCCAGGTCACGTGATCTCAAGCCACAGACTTCACTCGCGCGGCAACCGGTTGCGTACAGCACCTCCAACAACGCGAGATCACGCTGCCAAAACGAGTCCGACTTGCGTACGGACGAAAGAAAGTCATCGACCTGACTTCGCGACAAAACGCCCGGTACCCGCTGCCAAAGCTTCTGCGCGGCCAGCAACTCTGCGGGGTTTTTGATCACGATGCCTTCGAGTTGTAGAAACTTGAAGAACATTCGCACGGCGACGACACACCGTGAAACTGATGTTGGTGCGAGTTCGCACTCGCCGAGATACTGCATGAATTGCGTCAGATCACCGACGACAATGGCATCCAGGCGGCGTTCGCCAAGCCAGGTCGAAAACCGGGTCAGATCTCGGCGGTAAGCGGCAATCGTGTTTTCAGCGAGATGACACTCGCTTCGCAAATAACGCAAAAAATCCGTGCAGACCGCCTCAACGGACAAGGACTTTGATTCCTTCGGACCGGAATCTCGCAATTGCTGAAGTTTGGTTCGGCGTTTGGCCACGCGGATTGATCCGAAAGGTTATCGCGAGAATGATGTAGCGATCTTGAGTGGGAGAAGAACCTCCCGCACCCTTATTTCGACCTCCCTTGCCTGAGTGATTTCAATGAACGTCTTGGTTGTCGGTGGCGCCGGTTACATCGGTTCGCACGCCGTACGTTTGCTTCTGGATGCCGGTCATGACGTCACCGTGTACGACAACCTGTCGCGTGGTCATCGCGGCGCCGTCCCGGAGGGAATGCTCGTCGAAGGCGAACTCGCGGACCGAGCGAAGCTCGTTGACGTTCTGACGACAAAAAAAATTGATGCGGTGATGCACTTCGCCGCGTTCGCGCTCGTCAACGAATCCGTCAATGATCCGGCTCTCTATTACCGCAACAATGTGATCGCCGCGATCGAGTTGCTCGACGCGATGCGCGAAGCCGACGTCCGAAAGCTGGTCTTCAGCAGCACGACGGCCACTTACGGCGAACCGGATGTCATTCCCATCCCGGAAACCACACCGCAACAACCCATCAATCCGTACGGCTTTACGAAACTTGTTTTCGAACAAGCGCTCGCGGACTACGCAAGCGCTTACGGGCTGGGCTACGCGGCGCTGCGATACTTCAATGCCGCCGGCGCCCGTCCGGATGGCACGATCGGCGAAGACCATGATCCGGAAAGCCATATCATTCCAATCGTCTTGCAAGTCGCGCTCGGACAACGCGACAAGATCACCATTTTCGGTGATGACTATCCGACGCCGGACGGCACCTGCATTCGCGATTACATACACGTCGACGATCTGGGCGCGGCACACCTTGCGGCCCTGGACCGGTTGGAACCGGAGAAGGGCATCTGCGTCAACTTGGGCACAGGGCGTGGGACGAGCGTTCGGGAAATCGTGCAAGCCTGCCGTGAGGTTACCGGCCACGAGATTCCGGAAGTGATGGGACAAAGACGCGCCGGCGATCCACCGGAACTCGTCGCCGACGCCAGGATGGCGGAGCAAGTTCTCGGCTGGAAGACGAAGTACAACGACGTCAAAAGTATCGTTGAAACGGCCTGGAACTGGCATCAACACCACCCCAATGGTTACAGCTGATCGGCCAGTTAAGCCCATCTTCAGTGATTCTTGGGCTCGTCGGGGCAGCCGTGACGTTATTTTGAGAGTTCCACGACAGCCCGTGCGAAGGCTGTACTTCCTTCTTCTCCGAGACAGACCGACGCCGATGTCCCGACGTTTCACCTTCGTCATCGCTTTGCTGATCACAGCCTGGGCAGCCGATTCACTGCCAGCAGCGGACCTCGACCGACGAGAGCGAACCATCGTGAACTCGATTCAGTCCAGCATTTCTCGCGCCGGACAAAACTACTTCAGAGGCGACTTCGAAGCCGCCGGCGATGACTTACGAAAGGTCCTCTCTCAGATCCAGCGCGTCGAGGAAACCGGAAGCCCCGAGCTCTACGATGCGATCGAAGTCCACTTGAAGAAGATCACCGTCGCCCACGCGATGTTGGAACTGGAAGGCATTTCGCTGCCTCCATTCCGACGACCCTCGCGACCGCTTGGGGATTCGGGAGAAACCGGCAAACCGACCACCGACACGACGGTCAGCTTCGTCAGCGACGTCGCTCCGATCCTGGCACAGAAGTGCGGCCAGTGCCACATCCGCGGAGCCCGTGGCGGATTCAGCACCGCAAATTATGCGGCCCTGATGAAGGGACCGCCGGAAGGTGTCGTCGTCTTTGCCAATGATGTGATTGGCAGTCGCTTAATTGAAACGATTGAAACCGGCGACATGCCACGCGGCGGAGCACGAGTGACGCCGGACGAATTGAACACGCTGAAGACTTGGATCAACGAAGGCGCCAAGTTTGACGGCGAAGACCCGACCACGATGCTGACCGCTTCGCCGACACCCACCCCCGCCCCAACGCCTCGCGTTACGCCGACAATCAATCGTGCAACGGGGAAAGAGTCCGTGAGCTTCGCCAACCAAGTTGCTCCACTATTGGTGGAAAGCTGCAGTGGCTGTCATCTGGATGCGATGCAAACTCGCGGCGGTCTGCGCATGGACACCTTCGCTCAACTGTTGGCCGGCGGCGACAGCGGAACGATGATTACACCGGGCCGTGGGGAAGCAAGCCTGTTGATTCGAAAGCTCCGTGGGACGGCTTCCGATGGCCAACGCATGCCGCTTAATCGCCCTCCGCTGAGCGATGAATCGATCTCGTTGATCTCCAAGTGGATCGATGAGGGTGCCACGCTGGATGCAGACGAAACCCAACCCGTTCGCGTGATCAGTCAGCTCGCGTGGGCGGCCAACGCAAGCAGCGCCGAAAAATCTTTACGACGTGCCGAACTTTCCGAAGCCAATCTTCGACTCTCTGGAACGGGCGACACCACAGACGAATATCTCTCACCGCACTTTCGAGTGATCGGACCGGCGTCTCGAGCGACGCGTGAGTTGGTTGCTTCGCTGGCCGAGAATCACGTGAAGACGGCAAAGACGATCTCCCGGAGCTTGCCGGATGAATCGCCCGAAGACTACTTTCGTGGTCGTGCGACGATCTATGTCTACCCGAAACGTTACGACTACAGCGAGTTCGCCAAAATGGTTGAGGGGCGGAGTGTTCCCGCTGATTGGTCGGCCCACTGGATGTCTGACGGCATCGACGCGTATCTGACCTTGGTCGCGGGTGATCGAGACGAAGAGGAAGCGATCGAAGCACGGTTGCTCGGCCCGGTCGTTTCACTCGCCGTCGCCGCTCGTGGCGTCGAGGTGCCTCGATGGTTTGCTGAAGGCATCGGCAAAGCAACCTCCCTGCAAAAGAACGCGACGAAACGGGATGACAAGGCCAAGCTTCAGGCTTCCGTCCACGAAGCAGCCAAGTCCGTGAAGGATGCGAAGGCATTCCTCGGCAACCGGCTCACTCCCGAACAGACGGACGCCTTCGGGACCGCGCTGGCATTCTCAATGCTCGAACGCAACCGACGCCGGATGCTCGAGTCTTCCCTCCGGTCGATGGCCGACAATTGCGCGTTTGATGAAGCGTTTGAACGTTCATTTGGCGTCACGCCCACGATCTATATCGATCAGTTTCTCAACACGATGCGGTAACGCGATTCGATGCGGCGAAACGCGTCGACTAGAACAGGTGCAGACCACACTCCTGCTTCAAGCCGCGAAAACGAGTATCTCGCTCGTCCTCATCATTCTCTGTGAGCGGGCGGCTTGAGTGGATATCGCCCACCGTTGCGTAGCCCTTTGCGAAGAGCGGGTGCTGCGGTAGCTGGTGCTGCTCCATGTAGTAGTACGTGTCGCGATTGCTCCAATCAAGAATCGGATAGACGCGATAGCGTGAACCCGTTCGTTTCAGCGGTGGCAAGCGCTTTCGAAAGTCCGTCTGCGAAGCTCGAAGCCCAGAAACCCAACCACGAACGTTCAACTCTTCCAATGCTCGCTGCATCGGTTCGACCTTCCGAATTTGGTCATAGAGATTCAGATCTTCGACATCGACACTCTCCCAAAGCCTGCCAAATCTTGACTCGAATTCCGGCGGGTTTATCGGGGACCGATAAACGTGGAGATTGAGATTCAGTCGCCGCGTTAGTTCTTCCGCGTACGCATGTGTTTCGGCGGGCAGATATCCGGTATCGACCCAGATGACCTTGAGATCTGGCTTCAGACTGGTCGCCAGATGGAGCGTGACAGCGGATTGGATTCCGAAACTGGTCGAAACGGCCAGAGAGTCTCCGAACTCATCGATGGCCCAATCGAGAAGTTTCTCTGCGGAAAGCCCTACAAACTTATCTTCGAATGACTCGGTGATCGAGTCGGTGATGGTCGTGGAGGACATGGCGACATTCCTTGATCGGGTGCGAGTACTGCGTGAACGTTTTCCTAGACGACCTCCCATCGCGGCGTCTTACGAGAAATCTTCCAGGCACTCGCGGCGACTCCGTTTTTGGCCGCGGCGGGACGGATCGCAGATTGTTCATCTTGGCTATGCCCACTCGGGTACCGACGGTGCGGGTAGGCTCCGAACTCGTGAGCACATTCCTTGCGACCCCCTTGGCTTGCAAGCATCGTGGTTGCGACGGATCACACCTCGATTGAACGATCTCAGAATTTTCTTGCTTTCAAAAGTAAGAAGCTTCTTGCCGGAAACGTCAGAGTTTTGTTCGCCCATCACGGCGAATGAGACAGCTCGGATCCGATCGATCAACGAAGAACGAATCGCACGTCGTGTCATTCTTTTCTTACTGTAGTCGAGCGATCTTCACGGGAGTTTTTCAACGTGAGCGAGTCTGTCTCAGAAACCAAATCGGAACCGACCGCAGACGATCCATGGGTGATGCGTTTGCGGGGGAAACCGGAACAACGAGATGCCGCCCTCGACGAATTGCGAGAGATCCTCCTGCGAGGATTGACCAAATCGATGTCGGTGCGGTACGGCGGTGGGTACTCCGCCGAAGACGTCGTCCAAGACGCCTTGGTCAAGATCATGAATTCGTTGCATCAGTTCGCCGGTCGAAGCCGATTCACGACCTGGGCGATGACGGTTGCAACGCGTATTGGAATCAGTGAGATGAGAAGGAAGCACTATCAAGATGTCTCGATCGAGTCCTTCGCGTCCGAAGGTTCTTCATTCGAAATCGCCGGCGAAGAGACGGAGGCGTCGGCCGGAATCGACCGCCGGTGGATGATGGAGAAACTGCAGTCGCTGATCGACGGCATCCTCAGTGAAAAACAACGAATTGCCATCCGAGCCTCCCTGGATGGAATTCCCATCGAAGTGATCGCAGAAAAGACTGGAAGCAATCGAAATTCGATTTATAAACTAGTCCATGACGCGCGGGTGAAACTTCGCACCGGACTCGAGTCGGCCGGAATTTCTGCCGATGAGCTCTCAGCCGCCTTTGCGTAGAGAAATTCGATGAAGCTTTCAAAAGAACAAACGAAGACTCTGCTTGACTACGTCGCCGTTGCGCAACCGGACGAGCTTGATTGCGATGGATGCCTCGAACACCTTGCCGAGTTCGTCGAGCTGGAATTGATGGGAAAGGAGATTCCCGAGGCACTCAAGAAAGTGGAGCGGCACCTTGAACAGTGTCCATGTTGCCAAGACGAACACAACGCCTTGCTGGAAGGCCTTCGCGTCATCGAAGGCTGAGCCCATTCATCCGATCGATCGGCATATCCCCTGCAACCGAACATTTCATCGTGGCGGAAGCCGCGCAGGCTTTCGGACTGTGACTCTTTTCGCAATCAACCGTAGCGGAAGCCGCGCAGGCTTTCGGACATTCAGCCGAGGCCGAAATTCTTGGCGAGTTCCCATTCGCAACGCCGAAACACTTGCCGAGTTCCGCGACGCGCAGCTCGGGGCCCAATCTGAGCTTTCTGAAGGCATCATTTTGACTCGCCCCCGCGAATAATCCGGGCTAGGGTTCATCGCGGCACTCACGCAAGCCGACTAGTGCATCTCCAACTCTTAAATCTTGGATTCGGGCCTACCTGAGCCGATGGACGCTCGCCCCGGTTTTTGGGAACAACCGCGGCTGGCGCCGAGCGGCTCAAGAATAGCCGCGGCAAGCGCCGTGCGGCTCAATCCATAAAGAACGGGCGATCAATGATTGTCGCCGATCGGCTCCGTCCGATTGATTTTGACACGTTTCCATCAGGTGGAGCCGATGAGCGACTTTCAAGAACAGCCAGTGATTGTTGGGCCATTCGTTAACGTTGACGAAGCACTAGATATCGACTCACCTCTCCGGCTCCGTCATCCAGTTGCGCGCCCATGAGCAATCTCTCAACCACGTTCCAAACGACCCAGTCGCCGCCGGTCGTGATTTCAAGAGGTGAGCAACCAAAACCGCTCCGCGTTGTTCGCGTTCGCGACTGGAGAGAACTTGAGAGGCGAATCGGTGCCTGGAAGCAATTGCTGGGAAGGTCGCTTTGGCCAAACCCTTGTTATTCACCAAGTTTTCTGCTTCCACTCTTGAAGCACCAACATTCAGAGCAAGCGGAGATTTTGCTGGTCGAGTCTGCTGAGGACGCATCCGAACCGACGTTGCTGGGCTTGGCTCCGATCATCCGCAGCAGCATCTATCGACTACCATTCAAAACGGCGACGATATGGCGACCGGACTTCACTTTCGATGGGACACCGTTGTTGGACAAAGTCCAAGCGGCTAGCGCTCTTGACACGCTATTGAATTCGCTCAGACACGAAGGCTATCGGCTGCTATGCTTTGACACTACATCCGCCGAAGATGGTTTTGCGAAGCTGGTCGAGAGCCGGTTACGAGACGACAATCTCCCGCGTTTCACGCGAACAAAGTACCAGCGTGCGGCGCTTCGACCCACAGGAACTTTTGAGGCGTACTGTCGTGAAAAGCTCTCGAAGAATCGCCGCAAGAAAATCCGACGGCAAGTAGAAAGGCTCTCGAAGCAGGGCCAGCTGAACTTTGAACGCAGTGCGAACGGAGACGACTTGGCTCCTTGGGTTTCCGACTTCCGTAAGTTGGAAGCCTCCGGTTGGAAGGGAGAACAGAAGTCCGCAATCTTATCGGATGATCGGTCAATCACTTTC
>JBCCOI010000226.1:0-10844 GCA_039025515.1 Planctomycetota bacterium | reverse complement strand
TTGAACAGGATTCCAATTCAAACAGGTGCTGCCCAAACAAGGTTGTGATGATTATTCTCATGTCGATTCTGAAAGCAGCTTTGAAAAGAGAGGTCTTCTGTTGTCCGAGAACCCCGGAATTTTTAGCGGATGCATCCCAGCGCTCATGACGCCCTGCGATGCACAAGGTCAGCCGTTGTTCGATGCGCTGGTCTCTAAGGGGCGTGAGCTTGTCGACGCAGGAATGCGTGGCGTGGTTTATTGCGGTTCGATGGGTGATTGGCCATTGCTGACGGATCGGCAGCGTATGGAAGGCGTCGCCAGATTGGTCGATGCGGGCGTTCCCGTCGTGGTGGGGACCGGTGCGCAGAATCCGTCCCAAGCTGCCGCCCACGCTGCTCACGCCAAGAAGGTCAACGCCGCAGGTCTGATGGTGATTCCGCGAGTACTGTCTCGAGGCACATCGCCGGCGGCTCAACGCTCGCACTTTGCCGGTATTCTTGAGGCAGCCGGCGACCTTCCGGCAGTGATCTATAATAGCCCCTATTACGGTTTCGAAACGAAAGCGGATCTGTTTCTTGATCTTCGTAGTGAGTTCAAAAACTTGGTCGGTTTCAAAGAGTTTGGCGGTGCCGAGTCACTCACCTATGCAGCCGAGAAAATCACGAGTGGAGATCCTGACCTGTCTTTGATGGTCGGCGTCGATACGCAAGTCGTTCACGGGTTTGTCCGTTGTGGAGCGGTCGGTGCCATTACGGGCGTTGGGAATGCTTTGCCGAAAGAGGTTTTACGGCTTGTGGATTTATGCCGGCGGGCAGCGGAAGGTGATCCGGAGTCTCGGCGGCTCGCAACCGAGTTAGATGGTGCGATGAGCGTGCTGGCGAAGTTCGACGAGGGCCCCGACCTGGTGCTGTACTACAAACACTTGATGGTCCTGGAAGGCAACCCGGAATACGAACATCATTTCAATCAAGATGATCGTTTGGCACCGTCGCAAAAGGCGTTCCTCGAGTCACAGTGGAAGGCGTTCCGAAGTTGGTGGGACGCTTGGCCCGGAAAAGTCTAGCGATGAATTCCTTCACCGATTCCGTTTCAGTACGGTTCGTGGACTCGCATACGGAAGGTGAGCCGACGCGTTTGATCATCGAGGGCGGTCCGGAACTTGGACAAGGAACACTCGCCGAACGCAAGCAAAGATTCGCTCTCACGGCTGATGAGTTTCGTCGGTCCGTGTTGTCGGAACCCAGAGGTTTCGAAGCGATGGTGGGTGCGCTCCTTTGTGATCCCGTGGATGCGGAGAGCGCCGCGGGAGTCATCTTCTTTAACAATGCTGGCTTTCTAAACATGTGCGGTCACGGCGCAATTGGTGTCGCCGCGTCGCTCTTTCATCTCGGTCGTGTCGGACTGGGCCGACACAAACTTGACACGCCGGTTGGCAAAATCGAGTTCGAACTTCTATCGCCCAATCGTGTAGCGATCGCGAATGTTCCAAGCTTTCGCCTTCATCGTGACGTCGAGCTATCGGTAGGTGGTGTCGGAAGGGTTGTCGGCGACGTCGCTTGGGGCGGCAATTGGTTCTTTCTCACAAAGTCGATTCAGGAGTCGCTTTTTCTGGGCAACCTTGATCAATTGACGAAGAGTGCCGTTGCGATCAGAAAAGCCCTGGAAGAACAAGGGATTACCGGTTCTTTGGGAGCTGAGATCGACCATATTGAGCTGGTCTCAACGGCTGAGAACGAAAATGCGAACGCACGGAACTTTGTGCTCTGTCCAGGTACGGAGTACGACCGTTCACCTTGTGGTACAGGAACGAGTGCGAAAGTTGCTTGCCTCGCGGATGATGGTGAATTGGAAGAAGGTGAAGTCTGGGTGCAGGAAAGCGTGATCGGTAGTCGTTTCGAAGCTACCTACCGTCTCGACCAGGCCGAGCCAAACGATGAAGGAGGAGTTCGCGTGTTGCCCACGATTACGGGGCATGCCTACGTGTGCAGTGCGGGCGAGATCTATCGCCATCCGGACGACCCGTTCCGTGATGGTATTCCGAAAGGGACCGAATCATGATCAGTAAATCGAAAGAGACGGTATTGGTTGTCGGCGGCGGTGTCGTCGGACTCGCGTGCGCCCATTACCTGGAGCGACAGGGTTTTGCCGTTACGGTCATCGATAAGGGCAGCGTGGCGGGGGCCTGCTCGCACGGCAACTGTGGATACATCAGTCCGAGTCACGTCCCGCCGTTGACTGAACCTGGTGCCATCAAGATCGCGCTGAAGTCACTGTTTAATCCGAAGAGTCCGTTTCGCGTCAAACCAACATTGAGTCCGGCTCTGTGGAATTGGATGTGGCAGTTCGCGAGGCGTTGCAACCATCGGCAGGTTCGCGAGGCGGGCAAACACCTGCAAGCCATTCTGGACGCCTCGTTGGTCGAGTACAAACAACTGATGGCCGCAGAGAAGTTCGATTGCGAGTGGAAGGAAGTCGGCTTGTTGTATGTGTACCGAACGGAGGAAGCACTTAACGAGTTTGCCGAGACGGATCGGATGCTAACCGAACATTTTGGTGTCTCCGCGGATCGGATTGAGGGAGACGCTCTGGTTGAATTTGATCCGGGACTTCGAGAGGGACTCGCAGGCGCCTACCACTATCCCGGCGACACGTCGGTCCGGCCGGACCTGCTGAACCGGCAGTGGCGGGATCGATTGCTTGAGCGAGGCGTTGAATTGCTCGAGTCGTGCGAGCTCCACGCCGTCGAGAAAGACAACACTCGCATCACGCGCCTAAGTACCTCTAAGGGCGAGTTCACTGCTGATCACTATGTTTTCGCCATGGGGGCATGGAGTGCAAAATGGAGTGAGGAGTTGCGATGTTCGATTCCGGTACAGCCGGGCAAAGGCTATTCGGTAACGATGAAGCGCCCGGAACCCTGCGTCAAACACCCGATGCTCTTTCCCGAGCACAAGGTCGGTGTTTCGCCGTTCGACGGAGGCTTTCGGCTTGGTTCGATGATGGAGTTTGTGGGCTACGACGAGTCGATACCCGATTACAGAATCAACCAACTACGCGAGTCCGCGAAGCACTTTTTGGTCGCTCCGGTTGATGGGCAAGCAGAAGAAAAATGGTTCGGCTGGAGGCCAATGACGTGGGATAGTCTGCCGATCATCGGTCGAGCTCCCAAACTCTCAAATGCGACGTTAGCGACCGGCCACAACATGCTCGGACTGTCATTGGCGGCCGCAACCGGCCGCCTTGTAGCAGAGATGCTAACGGGATCCGACACGCATATAGACGTCGAAGCATTTTCCCCATCTCGTTTTGGAAGGTGAGGGAATCAGCTGCCATTGAATCCGGTCTGGAACTCCCATCGCCGTACGGCTTAGGAATGAGCGTGGTGAGATTCCATTCGTTCGTTTCTCCAGCGAGGTTGTCCTTTTGCCAGTCTCAGTCGACAAAGAAGGTTCCAACCGGTACGTTGTTCAGCAACAGCCGATCACGGTTAGGATGCTCTAGTAGGAATTGACTCGCTTGCAATAGCGGCTCGTCGGCGTCAATTCTCTCCAGGCTGTCGCATGTGGCTAATGGCTCAAGGCTGGCGACTTGGGTCTCTTTGACGTTAATGACCTCAAGCGAATCCATGCCAGCCAATATTTTGATGTCATCGATGTTTGTGCCCGCGCACAACAAAACTCGTAATTGCATGTTCGCGATTGGGGACAAGTCGCTCACCCTTGAATTCCGGACGTCAAGCACGTCGAGACTCAGGTTCGAAATCGCCGTCAAGTCATTCACTGACGATCCGGAAAGGACGAGACGTTCGAGGTCCGAAACACTGCCGAGTGGCGCAATCGAATCCAGGAGCGGGTTTTCGGTGCACTCGAAAGACCACAGCCTCTCAGCACCTGACAGCGGTGATAGATCACGCACACGGGTACCGGTCAGCCGTAGATTCTGAATCGAGATACCACGAAGCGGTTCGAGATTCACGACGAACGGAGACGTAAGCGTCAGTTCGGTCCCTTCATCGCCATCAAACTCGCTCCAAGACTCCGGCCGAAATCCAGGATTCAAATCCAGCATTCGCGACTTCGCTTCGTCGATCGGCGGAAGCGTGTCGAGTGATGGTCCCAAGTCAAGAAACCAAAGACTCAGGCCGAGCATCATGATGGTCATCGACAATGTAAGTCCGGCCAAGAGATAGAGCGAGAAATTGTGATTGCCCGCCGCCTTATCTTCCTGTGTGTCGTTACTCACGATTGCGTCACCCAGTCCATTTTTGTCTTCTGATCACCGCTTCAGTGTCGGGATCCGTCAATCCTATGCGATCACACCAAACGTGGAATCGTCGTAAAAAATCGGTAGTGGACGAGGCGACGAGTCCCGAGGTTTGACCGTTCACTAACCGAGTCGACGGTACTCTTGGTAATAGTGTGCGGCAAGAAAGTCCTTTAAGAACTGCGCCTGCTTTGACTCCTCGGGTGCTTCGACGCCGAGACGCTTGGCGAGTGAACTTGAGATCGTTTCGAGCAATGGTCCGCTTTCGTGGTCGCCCATCCCTTGGAGCCGTTTCAGAAGTCGCTCAACGGTTTCCAAATCTTGCGGTCTTGCCTTCGACAAAGCAACTTGTGGGAACTTGAATTCCGATTCCGCGATTCGCTCTTTTGAAATCTCTTCGCGTTGCGAGGTCATCTCATCTGGATCATCAACGACCACGGTTGTGCCAGCTACCCAATCACCGACCCTGCGGTGCTCGCCGGCGACCAATGGGACGATCCAGAGAAGCGGAAGATGATCGGCAACTCGAAAAATGGTCCGTACCAGAATGCTTGCCGGTCGCAAGGCAAAACCATCGACCTGGACGACGCGAATTCCCAGCTTCCGTTTTCCGATGGTTTGACCACGCATCAACAGTTCGGAGAACCCAAAGTAGATAAAACTGCCGAGGGAGAAGAGAAGGTAAAAGAAGCCAATTAAATAGGTCGTGAACTGCGGTGGCTGTCCCGGGGCAGTGTCTTCGAACGTTGACTCCAACTGCTCGACCAAAGCGTCGCCCGCCGCACCGGAAATCAGCAGCGCGAAGAATGCGAAAACCACTACAATAAAGATCAGAAACTGATCGAGCATCCAAGCGGTGAAGCGTGTACCCAATCCCGCCACTTCGTACGCCACTTCGATGTTCTCGGGCGTTTCGAATCGAATTTGTCCTGACATACTTCTCGACTATCCACTGGTTCACGGTCGTTCATGAGTGAGTTTATAGCACGCAATAAAAAGGACTGGGAGGAACTGCAGCGCTTACTCGAGCGATCCAGGCGTTCGACAAAGCGTTTGACATCGGAAGAAATCCATCGTCTCGACGTGCTCTATCGGCGAACTTCCGTGCATTTGGCCCAAGTCACAACGCGGACGCGTGACCGCCAGATGATCAACTTTCTCAATGATCTGACGGCTGCCGCTCATAGCGTGATCTATTTGCCTCCACGGAAATCGATGTGGCGAGGCGTGGGAACCTTCATCGTGGAAGGTTTTGCACGGTCCATGGCACGGACATGGCGCTACCACTGCGTTTCCGCTTTGTTGCTATCGCTCGGCGGATTGCTTGCGTATTTCGCAGCGTCGCGTGATTTACTCGCAGCCTATGCGCTGTTACCGGCCGGTGATGTCCGAACGCCCGGTTCGACACAAGAGCAATTGATGGCCGTGCTGCGCTCGGGCCGAGACCAACAGGGCGGTGAAAAGTTTTTGTTCGCGTCGTTTCTCTTCAGCCACAATCTGAAGGTGGGCCTGTTGGCCATGGGCGTGGGCGTGCTGGCCGGAATCCCAACGGTTTTGTTGATGGTTTACAACGGCATGATCTTGGGGGCATTCGCGAGCTTGCATCACAACGCCGGCATCTATTCGGAATTCTGGGCATGGATCCTACCCCACGGTGTGACCGAGATTGGGGCAATCGTCTTATGCGGAGGCGTCGGTTTGATGCTCGGCGACGCGGTCGTGCGACCGGGATTGCTGACGCGTTCTGAGAAGCTGAGACTCGCGGGAATCGAAGCGGCTCAAGTCTGTATCGGCATCACCGCGATGCTTTGCTTTGCCGCCGTCATCGAAAGTTATTTGCGGCAGAGTCATCTCGACGATGTTGCTCGCTTAGCATTTGCCGCTGCGACGGCTGTTTTTTGGGCAGGGTATATCTTTCACGGCTTCTTTCGCGAGAAATGGGACGCCCAGTCCGAAGTCAGCGAAGCGGACGCATCGATCGAAGAACATCGTACGGTTACCAAGGGATGATTACGGCGACCCGGGATGATTCTTGAGCCGTTCGGCGATAGCCGCGGTTTTCACGCTGCGAAAGGCCAGCTTCCTGAAACTGGAGTCATCGCTCTTCGGCTCGGCAGTGCAAGCTGCCCGTTCACGTTCGTACCCACGATCCGTCTGCGTTTGGACTACAGCGCGTTCTGTGAACGGAGTTCGACGTATTGATTGATCAACGGAACGGTGAGCTCATTGGGTTCCACGTCCAACACATGAACGGCGCTTCGCTGCAGCGAATGCATGGCTCGTTCACGTTCGCGTAGGAGACGGAAGCCGACCGCGCGCCGGGCCGCATCCATCATGTCGTCGACGGGTGTTTGTGAGAATGCAGAGAGCTGTGGTGTTTTTAGCGCAGCAAACAGTACGACATGCTGCCGCGCGAGTGCAACAAGTGATGATCGAAACCGTTGTGTCGTCTCTTCACTGGCGATATCAGAAAGCACGACGACCAGCGAGCGTTTCTGTTGACGTGATTTGAGCATCGCGAACATCTGGCTAAAGTCCGATTCACGCCAGCGCGACTGAAGATCGTAGACGCCATGCACGAGGGACTTCATGGCCTGTGGACCCGAGACCGGTGGCAAATAACCGAGCACGTGATCATCGAAGACGCCCAACCCGCAGCGATCGCCGCTTTGTAGTGCCACTCGGCTGAGCATCAGCGCCGCGTCCACGGCGCTATCAAGCTTGCTTCCATCGCTCGCAGGTTTGCGGAAGAACTCACTCGTCGGCAGCATGCTTTCGGTGGGCTGCTTCTTCGCTTCCCTAACGGTCGAAGCCATCAGACGGCCGCAGTCGATGATCAGCATCACGTCACGGTGACGTTCAACTTGGAAACGCCGAATGATGAGCCGGTTGGCTCGTGCCGACGCTCGCCAATCGATTCGTTTGGGATCATCGCCGCCGCGAAACTCAGCGAGCGATTCGAATTCGGTACCGACGCCGTGCTGCCGCGAACGAGAGACTTGGTCAAGCAGTTTTTGTTCGGCGGAGTCATCGCGGGCGAGCTGTTGTGATGTCCAGAACGTTTCCGGCAGAACGTCGATCATGCCCTTCTCGTCGAGGCATTGCTTCCTTTCGACCAGTGCAAACGGACCACGTAGCCTGATCCACGCTGGACCAAACTCGTATTTGCCGCGTTGGTCGATGACAAAACGGCCGACAAACTCACAGTCTTCGGGAACGACGGCTTCGGGGTCTTTATCGTCGGCTTCATGAGCCTCAGCATCAGCCGCGATGGTCCTACTTTCAATCCAGCGGTCCGGCTCTGCGACGTCAGGGAGTCCGAACCTTGCTTGCACAAAAAGGTCTCGACGCCAGCGATGATCGATCGTCCACCGGACTTCGAACTCAAGTCCCCTGCCGATCGTCGCAGGGAGTTCTTGTTTCATCGTTACCGACTTGGAGGCTTCGTTGAGTAGCCGCCAATCCGAAACAGCTCCCGCGCCCGCCAGGACAAGCACCGGCAGTATCAAATAGGCCAGAAAGGGTATCCAGAAAGCGATCGCCGCGACCGCCGTCACGCCCAAGACAAGCCAAACCGCCGCCGGACCGGGACGGAAGCTCATCGTGGAACCTCGATGGAATCAAGAATGTACGCCAACGAGTCATCCGTTGTTGCGCCGTCGAGTTCCGCGTTCGGGCTGAGCACAATGCGGTGCCGAAACGCTGGAATGGTCGCTGCCTTGATATCGTCGGGCGTAACAAAGTCACGACCGGCAAAACGCGCGAGACTCTTCGCGCCGCTCATCAGCATCAGTCCTGCTCGCGGGCTTGCACCGACCGCCAACGAATCATCTTCGCGGGTCGCCGTCACAATCCGCCGCACATACTCGATCACTTCGTCACGTACGTGCGTTTGACGGATCGTTTCTCGTGCGGCAACCACATCTTCTTTACCGATGACGGGTTGAACGCCTCGATCGCTCGGGTTGGACAGCGCGCCGGTCGCGTGGTGTTCACGATAGATGTTTTCTTCCGTCTTCGGTTCCGGATAAGGAACCTCGACCTTAAACATAAAGCGGTCCAGCTGCGCGAGCGGCAGCGGGTACGTGCCTTCTTGTTCGATCGGGTTTTGGGTCGCAAACGTTAGAAATGGTTGCGGCAATCGATGTGTCGTGCCTCCATAGGTCACGCTCAGTTCCTGCATCGACTCCAGCATGGCGGACTGGGTTCGAGCCGAAGCACGGTTGATTTCGTCGGCTAACAAGAAGTTCGTGAAAATGGGACCGGGAATAAAGTCGAACTGCTTTGTGTCGTCCCGAAAAATGCTCGAGCCCGAAATATCACTCGGTAGCAAGTCCGGTGTCATCTGAATCCGATTGACGTCCATGTCCAAGGTGGCGGCAAGCGTGCGGACCAGCAGCGTCTTTGCGGTACCCGGCGGTCCTTCCAAGAGCACGTGGCCACAGCTAAACAGTGCTGCCAACGAGAATTCAATGACTTCATCCATTCCCTGAATCACTTTCGCAATTTCAGTCCGGATCTTTTCGTAGCTTTCATCTAAAGACAATGTTCTACCTTTCTCATCGCGTCTAAGACTTCTCGGTCGCTCGGTCGTTGCTCACGAAGTATATTTTCGAATGTTGCCAAACATGCTTTGTAGGTCTCGGCACGTTTTGTATCTCGTCGCGTTAATATCGCGTAGATGTCTTCTTCCACGTGTTTGGAGGGGCGAATTCCGAGCTCCCTACGCAGCATCCAATTCAGGCCTTCGCGATTTTCGTGGATCAGGAAATGGTTACGGTCTCGACTTTTAACAAACAGGCGGGCCATCGCGTTGACGTACTCAGAGAGGCTCCGCCGCTGTGTCGGCCGCACCGCGATTGCGGGTCCCAGACGTTGACCGTGACGCCACGAATAAATTGCAAGCGACAGAAAGATCGTGGCTAAGAGCGTCGCAAAGCCTGGACGTTGTAGCAAAACGAGTGGATTGCCTCGCGACGTGAGCCCATGATAGAACTCGTCGAAGATCACGCGGTCTCCGCCACTGGCAAGTAAGGACACGATCAGAATGGCATTGTCTTGACGTGCGACCAACGCGTTTTCGGCGATCGAAGCATCTGAAACGACGATCACGTTCCCTTCGCCGACTGGAAAGGAAGCGGCGAGCCAATACTCTTCGTCGTCGGCGAGACCTTGAATCGAATAGCCGGCGTTTGTCTCAGACGGCCACTCGTCGTCGACTTGCAGCAGCTGAACCGAATTCTGAGGGACGGCAACCGTCGAGGGAGCTCCGGGAAGCTCTCGCCATTTTCCAATCGAGCGAAGTTCCAATTCGGTCGTGGGCTGTTTTTTGGTGTTCCACAGCGAATCGAAAGCCTCGTCCAACGTCGGCTCCGAATACGCGGGGACAGAGGTCGGTGGGGTGAGATCGAAACGGCCGTCCGATGTCGTCGCGATATCAAACCGACTCAGGTCGATCTCGGGAATCCCGATCAGTTCTTCGAAAGACTTCGGTGGAGGTCCTTCCGGCGACTGTGAATTTGTACTCGGTGTCGGCAACCATTTCGCCGTCGGATCGGTTGGTGCATAAACTACGGTGCCGCCAGCCTTCACCCACTCGGCCACCCCGAGCAGGTGGGCCGGTTCGATTTCGATCAGCTTCCGATCAGGTTCCAGGAAAGCAAGCGTCGTCTCCATTGAACCCGATTCACGGGGCGGCGTTACAGAACGCGAAACATCAAAGTCCAATTCTTCGAGTATTTCGAAGAGGCCACGATGGCCGTGTCCTCGAACACCGTACGTGTTCGCGCCGAGCACCTGCTTCTCGCCGGGCGACGATAACGAAGCGGTGGCGGCAAGCATTGAGATGACCGCGATGGTCACCGTTGCGATAATGACGTTACGACCGCTCAGCACTTGTTGGTTCCTTGATGGCTTTGCAAATCATCGCATACGACTCACGACACTGTACGACATGTTCGGGCATGCAGACGGCATCGCCGTACCACGTCCGATCGATCAATTCGACGATTCGCCGAAGCGGCTCGTAGACGCCGGTGTCTCGGTAGCGGCGTAAATGTTCGCGGTTGGTGACGCCGGGCCGAAACTTTCGTTTCTGCGTTTGCTCCAGTCGTAACAGCGTGGCGAGCAACAGCAGTCTTGCTGCCAGACCAAAGTCGCTCTTTTGTTCCGCATCGGCAGCAAGCATTTCGATCTCATCCGGATCTCTCAGCTTTTCCGAGACATCCAGTGGAACGGAAGTCCGTAGTCCCCGCCTGTCGAGTGCGACGAAGAAAGTGCGTCCGATGTGGAACACGAGCAACGCCAACAGCGCAACCAAGAATAGGATGACGAGCCAAGCCAGCACCGGAGAGATGTTGTCGAGATACTCGAACAGGGCCCCAAGTGGCGCAAAAAGCCAACTTAAGAACTCAAGCAGGTACTTGAGCATTTCGCCACTGCCGGCGGCCGTGTCGGTTTGGAAGTACGGCCGCGAAAGGACTTCTTCCGCAGTGGAACGTACGACTTCAGGATCTTTGATCGGACCGCTCCAAACTACGACGCGACGGGAGTCGGGTCATCATCACCTTCGCCCATCGCTTCCGCTAACAGCATGAGGT
>JBCCOI010000225.1:0-10865 GCA_039025515.1 Planctomycetota bacterium | reverse complement strand
GTTGACTTCAAGAATGGACGCATGAAGAAAACGTACCGTGATCGTCTTGCGAGTGGACAAGTTTCAGCGGAAGAGAAGCAAGCCCTCAAACAGTGGCATCATAAGGCAAATTTTGAAACCAAGCTTGGACAGTGGCACGATGCTGTAGTCTTGATGACGGGCACTTTGATTCAGGTAACGATTGACGGTGAACTTGTAGCTGAGTTCGATTCACCAGGAATTGGCCACGCAAACAAAGACATGATCCGGTTCTCGGCTCGACGAGAAGTTGCCTTGGACGACGTCGCTGTCTACTCGCTTGACGTGGACGAGTCACTGCCGAAAACGGGTAAACCGGTCAAGCATCTTTTCGTGGCAAAACTACTTCTGCGTAAATTCGAACAGGTCGGGATCTCGGACGAGCAGCAAGTCTCCTTCGATGAACTCAGTATGCGGCACAGCCAGACCGTAGCCGAGATCCGCGATAACGCTGGAATCACTAAGGCAGACATCAAGCGACGTGATGAGGTTTATGCCAGCCTCAAGGAGGTGACTCCGCAAGGTAACCAAAGGTGGATTGCCCTTCAGCAGAAAGCTGGCTTCACGGACGAACAGCGGGAGGCTTTTCGAGAGACCTTCGAGTTGAACAAGCAGTTTCGTGTGGAAGCACTGAGTATTCTTACCAAAGAGCAACGCAAGCAACTTACAAAGGGCAAGCTCGAATGAATTTCGTTTTTCACAAGCGGAGAGATCATCAATTCCTGAGTGATTTCCACCAACCGAGGCCTTCCATGAGCCACTCACCAATCCTGATGAGCGCCCTGCTGCTTCATGTGCTTATCGTTGCATCTTCGTTGTGGCCATCGGCCTCGCAAGCACAGGAAGATCGACCCAATGTCGTCTTCTTGGCCGTCGACGACATGAACGACTGGGTCGGGTGCATGGGTGCTCGTCCCAGCGCCCAGACACCCAACATCGATCGTCTCGCTTCTCGAGGCGTCTGTTTTACGAACGCACACACCGCGGGTGTGTTTTGCGCTCCCAGCCGAGCGGCCATCTTCTCAGGGCAATATGCGACGACGACCGGTTGCTACACCACTTCCAACTATTTTGTCACCCACCCGGAAATTGAGTCATTGCAAACCAGCTTCAACAATGCTGGCTACGTGACGCTCGGTGCTGGAAAACTGTATCACCATCCCGAAGGCGCGATCGATCAACGCGGATGGACACATTTCTTCCTGCGCAATGAATCACAGAGACGCAGCGGTTGGCCGATGAATTCTTGGTCGAGTGATACGCCCGTTCCGCAACCATTCCCCGCCAGCGTTTACAACCGCGGCAAAAAGTTCAAAGCGGGCTTGTTCTTGGAATGGGGAGAGATCTCAAATCACCGTGAAGAAGAAATGGCCGACACCATTCGTATCAATTGGGCTGTCAAACAGCTGGAACAACAGCACGATCAACCATTCTTTCTCGCTTGTGGTCTCTACGCGCCACATTACCCCAATTACTGCCCGAAGAAGTACTTCGATCTCTACGACCGTGACTCGATTCAGTTACCGCGCATTGAAGACGGTGACTTGACGGATCTGCCGCAAAAGATTCGCAAACAGCGTGAGAATCGAAAGCGGTTGCACTTCGACAAGCTGGTCGAGATGGATGCCTACCGAGATGCATTACACGGATATCTTGCCTGTATCAGCTACGCGGATGCCATGCTCGGCCGGATTCTCGACGCGTTAGCAGAGAGTCCGTACGCGGACAACACGATCGTCGTGCTGTGGAGCGATCACGGCTACCACCTCGGCGAAAAAGGACAGTGGGGGAAGCATACGCTGTGGGAACGAACGTCAAACGTGCCATTCATCTGGGCCGGTCCAGGAATTGCAGTAGGACTCAAAACAGATGTCACGGTCAGCCTGATCGACATTTATCCGACCCTCGCTGAACTCTGTGAACTCTCCGAACCCCATCAATCGCTAGAAGGACAATCGATTGCCGCCACGCTTCGTGACCCCGCTTCAGCATCCGACCGAACCGTTTTCCTGCCCTACATGAATCCCGGACAGTATGCAGTCTTCAACCGTGACTGGAGGTACATCAGCTACGGAGATGACGGGCAAGAGCTCTACAACTTGAGAGACGATCCGAACGAATGGAATAATCTCGCCATCGGAAACGATTTCGAAAGCGAGATTGCGGAACTCCGGAGCGCTGCACCCGTCGAGTTTGCTCATGCGGAACCGAAGCTAAACGCACGTCGCGACTTGGTAATCGAAGGCGAGACTTTCCGCTGGGAGAAAGGGCTGGGCAACTACAAGCCTGCACCGAAGTACAGGCCTTACACATCTCGGCACTCGTCCAATTAATCGGAATTCACCTGCAATGATTCATTCAGTGCAACGTTTCGCAAACGCAATTCTCGTTTTTGGTTGTGTCACTGCATTCCAAGCATCACTGGCTCTCGCGAAATCGCCCAACGTTCTTTTCATTATTTGTGATGATCTCAACACAAACGTCTCCACCTCAGGGTTTACGAACATCAAAACGCCCGCTTTCGAACGAGTGGCCAGTACGGGAATGACGTTTCGAAGGGCCTATTGCCAATATCCGGTTTGCGGCCCATCGCGAGCTTCACTTCTGCACGGACTCTATCCCGAATCAACGGGTGTTCTCGATAACAAGTCCGATATCCAAATGACTCGTCCCGGTACGAAGTCGCTTCCCCAGTTGCTCAAGGAGTCGGGCTACTGGACGGGATCGGTCGGTAAGGTCTTTCACAACGCAAAGATCGACCCGGGGGATCTTGCGTGGGACCAAGTGCTGCGATTCGAGAACGACGAGATGCCGATGGTGACCCCTATTCGGAAAGCGTTTGAGGAAGAGCATGGAACGGTGACTTCTGGCAAGTCGCGGCGACAGTGGCGTGAGTTTTACCCCACCATTGCGACGCAAACGCGTGGGCAACAACCCGGCTATGGTCCGAGTGGTCTCGATGACAATCAGCACAAAGATGGCAGGAATGCACAGAAGATTTGCGAATGGCTGCTCGGAAATGTCGAGAAGGACAAGCCCTTCTTTATGGCCTGCGGTATCCAAAAACCACACGTCCCATTTCTCGCCCCAGACAAGTACTTCGCGATGTATCCGAAGAACGAGCTGACAATTAGGCCCGCATCGCTTGATTATTGGCAAACCGTTCCCAAGCTCGCTCAGACGAAACGGTACACAGGATTTGGATTCGAGTTCGGCGTCGAAAATGACGATTTACGCCGAGACTACGTGCAGGCGTATCACGCATGCATTTCCTTTATCGATGCGCAAATCGGTCGTATTCTTGACGCGTTAAAGCAAAGCGGACACTGGGAGGACACGATCGTCATTCTTACGTCCGACCACGGATACCTGCTCGGCGAGAAATTCATGTGGGGAAAGGTCATGCTGTTCGAGCAATGCAGCCGCGTTCCCCTGATCATCAGAGTTCCGGTTGCGGTGGCCGGAGGTTCAACGACTCCTGGTTCGACAAGCGATGAACTCGTGGAACTCGTCGACTTGTATCCAACCATCGCCGAGCTGTGCAATCTAGCGCAGCCACCGCACATCCAAGGATCATCACTGAAGAGGCTTCTGAAGAATCCGAACGCGAAGGGAAAACAGGTCGCGTACACCGTTGTTTCACGCGGCGAGCATCTTGGCCGAGCCATACGGACACAACGCTTTCGTTACGTTGCATGGCCCACGGGCGAGGAGCTTTACAACCTCGAGAATGATCCTCGAGAAGAATCCAATTTATGTATACAAGATGACTTCGAGGGCATGCTGGACGAAATGCGTTCCTTGCTTATCGACGCCACAAAGAACGCGATCCAACATCGATGAAATCAAGGGACATTTTTGACGGACCCCTCGACAACTCGGCCAGCAAGATTAAATCGATCAAACGTTCTGCTTTGAACTGTTTTGCATCATCAGCCGGACGAGTCGGTGTAGCAATGCTGCTGTTCGCGATGGGCTCGAGCAATGGCCTCGTCGCAAAAGAGGGTGGCTCGAAGTCAAATACGATCAGTTCGCCGATGAAACAACAAGTCATCGACGCCTTGGGCGGAAGTTACCGTTATGAACAATTCATGACCCCGATGCGCGACGGCGTGCGTCTTGCGACCGGAGTGTTCCTTCCCGAGGATTACGAAACATCCGGCCGTAAACACTCAACCATCCTTTGCCGATCCGTCTATGGCATCTGGTCGGCGGCCAACTTTGAAGCTCGAAACTGTGCCGGCCACGAGCTTGTGTTGGTTTGCCAGGACCTTCGCGGGGATGGAGACTCAGAAGGACAAGGCACTGCAAATCTCTACAGTTTCGACAATGAAATTGAAGACGGATACGACACGATTGAGTGGATCATTCAGCAGCCTTGGTCCAACGGCCGTGTAGGAATGACCGGACAGAGCGGACACGGTTTCGCGGCTTACATGGCGTACCTGTCGAAGCATCCAAATCTGGTCGCGTGTGATACGAACATCAGCGGAGGGAATGCACACCTCTATTGGACATACCACAACGGCGTCAAACGAGAAATGTATTACGGTTGGCTGTCGGAAAGGAACGTCTCAATCACGCTCTGGCCAAAGCCAGGTGTTGAGCCGTTTGATCGTGGTGCTTATGCGGAAAAGGTTCGATTCGCTTCGGCTGACAATCCGACCGTGTTCGTGGCCCGAACGGGCTGGTACGACATTTTTTCTGAGTCAGCGCTCGACTACTTCCGGCAGTTCGGCAGCAACGGCAAAGTGTTCATTCAAATCGATCCGATCGGCCACGGCACGATGGCGGGACGCCCATTTCCACAACGATCTTTACCCGATAACTGGACTCAACCAAGACTGCCAGAAATTCTCAACGACTCGGCAAGAGTGAAGGATAAGCGGTCATGCATTGTCTATTACCTGATGGGCGATGCGACCGATAGAAATGCACCCGGGAATTGCTTCAAAATCACGCACGAATGGCCGGTGAAGAGCGTGGCGACAGATTTCTTTTTACACGCCGACCAATCCGTCAGCACCACGAAGCCTGTGACGCAGGGAGGTTCGCTTTCATTCAAATATGACCCTCGCGATCCCGTTCCTTCCGCGGGAGGCGACGTGTTTGTACATAAGGGCGTGGGGCCCAAAGATCAGCGAGTCTTATCCGATCGCAGAGACATCTTGCGTTTTTCCAGTCGAGTTCTGGAAACACCGGTCGTGGTGACGGGGAAGATCAAGGCCGATCTGTTCGTCAGCACAGATGTGGACGACACCACGTTCACCGCAAAACTTATCGATATTTACCCCGATGGTTACCAAGCAGTTGTGCGGGACTCAATCGTCATGGGGCGGTTCCACGCAGGATACGACCGGCCGTCACGCATGGAGAAAGGGAAGGTCTACAAGCTGTCGCTTGATATGTGGAGCACGGCTTACGCCTTCAACAAAGGGCATCGCATCGGGATCCATCTCTCGAGCAGCAACAGCCCTAAATACGAAGTCCATCCGAACGTTTATGAACCAGTCGACTCGTTCGAAGAGTCTCCGATCGCAAACAATACAATCCATCTCTCCGAGACGTATCCATCTCACCTAACGCTTCCCGTCGTCGATTGACGAGAAAACTTTGTTCTGAGCCAAAGACGTGGAGTCGTGTCGTCATTTGGAGATGACGATTGCGAATGAAGTCGGGACGGTTGGAGGACTTTCGTTCGCAATTCGATCTTGGACATTCAAGAGAGTAGCAGATTCGTCTTCTGATCCTCTTTGCAAGGGAGCTCAAACGTGCAGCTGCGGAACCATTGTTCTGCTTCGGCGGAACAACTCATACGCTGCGATAAACCTCTTCCGCTGGGCCTATACCCGCCGAATGAACTCTTCCGCGTAGGATCTAACTTCACGACCGTTCAGCACGTGTACCATCCGTAGCTGCTGGACTTGTTCGTCGCTGAAGGAACTGAGTGGAACATGAACGAGCGTTTTCTTGTATCGTCTCGCAAGCCGACGCCATCCTCCGCCTGGCGGCAATCCACTCAGCAGAGCAATTTGCCGACCGCGAGAGTGTAAACAAGCGGCAGCGATTAAACGCTCTTCCAGAGTTTCCGCATAGTCCAGCCTCGGGTCGTTCCAAATGTCTGGAATCATCACCGGCGGATAGAGAAACAGTGCTCCGCCATAGCGCGCCAGCCCAATGCCCGGTCCCACCATCTCGTCGGTGAAGCTGGTCGCATAGAAGGCAAGCGTCGATTCGTCTTTGTGTTCGGCGAACCAAGTGGTGCGCCAAGAGTAGTCGCGCGGATCCGAAGGTGAATCGAAAAGCATGACGCAGCAGTCAAGCGTCCCGCGACTCGGCGGAATGACTTTGACATAAATCTCTCGGTCATACCAATGTCTAAGCGTGTCGCGGATGTCGATGCCATCCTTGACACTTGTCGTAAATTTTTCAGTCCGTGCCAGGTCGTTGCCAACGATTGCTTGGGCGCGATCAAAAACACGCGTACGAAAGTTCTCGATCCGTTCGTCCTCGGGGGGATAACTACATTGGGAATAGGGGTTCCATTGATACTTCCATCGATGACTCTCTGGTCGAGACGGTTTTCGCTTTAGCTGGAGCGTTTTCCAGAGGATTGGTGGCCCGGGAAGGCGATTCACCGATTCGACAACTTCGCCATCGGCGAAACGGACTTGGTCGATCCCGAGACGCACGGCTGGTAAGTCGGCTAGCGGTCCATCTTGATCCGATTCTCCGGCATATCCATACTCGTTGGCAAGTTGTGCGACGTGCAACGCATACTGATCACCCATGATCTGCTGTGCCGCGGTGACAATCGTGATCAGGTCGGGAGTCATCCTTCTTGACATAAGAGACAGATTGCGAATGTATTGAAGGCACTTCGATAAGTGCAGCGGCGTGATCCTTCTCGCGAACTGTTTCAGCTCCGCTCGGTAGCTTGCTCGCGCGGCAATGAGCAGCTCTTTCACCCCATCAATCTGCAAGTCCTCGTCATTCTCAAGCTCACCGCGAGCCCTCTCGTAGAGCCCGGTGATGAAAGGCAACTCGCCAAAGACGAACATCAGTGTCCTCGGCTCAATCGCGAATCGCTCCGCGGGCTGAACGAGATCATGGTCCGGCAGTTCTATCTCGACCTCGGGGTGCCGAGTTCGCAATTCATGAGAACTCATTTCGTTGTAAGCTTCCCGAATCCACGGCCAATGCATCAAACTTGTGACGCAGAGTATTCGCTCAAACTTCTTTTCCAACGCGGCGAGCTGGGAAGCCATGTAAAGAATGCGTTGATTCGTTTGGCGGTCCGCTGGACGGGGCAAGCTCGGCAACACTGCCGCAGCGAATCGTTCGGCACTGACTTGTCGGACAGCGAAAGGATCCGGCATGACGGAAGAGAATGGAAGAAACGGGGCAGTTTCCAAGTCGATGTAGGCGCGCGGAACGTGTTCTCCCATCGCGGCTCGAATCGCCATAATGACCGGCTGACACGGGTCAATCGGAACGAAACTGACCGGATCCGATTCAATCAACTCGCCCGACTCATCGTCGTCCTCGTCCAGGTCGTGAAACTCCGTGATCTCGGTCTGTTGAAAATCAATTCCCGGTCGCTGGATGACGATCGAAGGATGGGGAAGATCTAAAATCGCTTCTTCCACCGGTTCACGAAACGACTCCGGCAGCGGTACGGCGACGCAGTCAAAGTCGTGCTCCAGCATCCAACGACGAACGGTTTGGGCAAACTGGCCACTGCCGTGAATCACGGGCAAGATCGAGACCGCATCGCTGACACGAAGCAGTTCTGGGGGCTGGGTATCCGGCCCAAACGGGGGCTCACTTTCCTTCGTCACGATCTTCCGCTCTTGTCAGGCAGTCGTTACTGGAGTATCACAAGGATTGTTCGAGGAAGAAATTATCGCCGAATGGACGGAGACAGGTTTGTCTCGCGGCACCTCGTTCAACCGATCCGGCCTCGCGATTGCTTGTGCCAATTCGTTATCTTTGAGACGCAGACGTTTATTTTCGTCTGCGTCTCTTTTTTTTGGCCTGCAACAACGTGCGGTGCCAAGTGCAGGCCGCAGGATACCATTTCGCAACCCGCTTTGCGTTGTTCGCTTCGCTCCATTGCTGAAGTGCGTCATGATCTGATGGTCTAGTACAGATCGCCTTGTTCGCGCTCTGCAGCAGAGAGTTGATACATATCGTGGATCAGCTGAATGTCGGCTTCACGTTGTTCGACCTTTCGACGAGAGAACATTCGTTGTTGAGTATTGACCATCACTTCGGCCGGTAGCAATGACTGCTGACCAAAGAGTCTGGCGTAGTTCACAAAACTTGGAACGTTGCTGGTTGCGAATCCGTAGAGCATGCTGCAAACGCCGATGACTTTACCGGTGAAGATGCTGGTGTTGATTGCCGTCTTGCTGTAGTCACCCATTACGCAACCGAAAAACTGCATGCCGGTGGAAATCTTCTCTCCGCCGTATTCGACGTTGATCTTTCCGTAGGTATTTTTGAGATCGCTGTTGCACGTTCCGGCTCCGAGGTTGATCCAGCTTCCGAGGTAGCTGTGTCCCAAGAACCCATGGTGCTGCTTATTCGAATAGGGTTCGATGACCGATGCTTCGACCTCACCACCAATCTTGACCGTGTGACCTAGCGCGACAGCATCCTTCAATGCCGCGTGTTCGATCACGCGAGTCTTCTTGCCGGCGAACACGGGTCCCGCCAGATAGCAAAACGGCCCAACGGAAACATCCTCCTCAAAAACGATGGGTCCATCCGAAGTATCGACGACCGCGTGATCCCCAATGCTTACGCCCTCAGCGACAAAGATACCGTCTTCTGTCTCTCGGTAGCGTCCGCTCGCGATCCGATAGTTCATGGCTTCGTTCATTTCCTTCATGTGCCACGCGACCACTTCATGTGGCCACCGAAATGCCGGCAGTTCTTCCGCCGAAGCGGCCAGCGTTCCGTTGGGAAAATTCGACGCGATTTCGATCAAGCGTTTAACAACGCCCTCATCGCTCGGCTGGCGAAGTTCACCCGTCGCATTTCGCTTGGTGGTTTGAAACGGTGAAACGGCCTCCGAAACTTGACTCGTGTTGCCTTGTCCCTCTGGGCCGCGCTGCACCAAGTCACTGGCTTTAAAGCGGGCAACGAGAATCGAATCGGTTTGCGGACACCGCACGACGCCGGACGTTGGCTGTTCCCAAAGCTGCCGAAGCCGGCTTCGCAGTTCCACCCTGGGCACCAGCCTTGCATTGACCAGCAGTACGTCTTCACCGTTCAAGTCGGACCAGTCCGGCGCGGTCAAATCACGATCGGCGTTTTCGAGGGGTGCGAGGTAGCTACGGACGGAGACCGTCAATTCAGCGGAAAGCTCTCGCAGCCAATCGAGTAGTTGAAAGCTCGCGCACGTAATGGCGTATGCGGGTCTCGCGTACGTGATGGGTTCCAACTGGCGGACCGCTGGATCTTCGAAGCAAATCAGTTTCATCGCTTTTCGGTTGGGTGAGACAACGGGTTGTAACGGTCACGCGGTGTGGCAGATCGAAATTCGCGTGACGCGGCGTTTTGGCGACCGACTCATAGGTGCGGTGGATCTTCATCGTGCCTTTGCGAACTACATTGCACAAGCGGCGGGTGCATTGTCCACGTTTCACTTTGGCGGCACGCTTCGATCGTGGACGAAGCACGAGCTTGTCAGCTGAGAGTTTCAATGAAGGATGATCCATGAACCGAACGATACGATTCTTGATGATGATCGTCCTCGTTCTGTTTGGATTTTCGCTTTGCTTCTCACAGGTTGGATCTGATTCGCAAAGTCTCGCAAATCTCGAAAAAGCCGCCCATGAGTGGTCAGCCGCACTCGAAGACGCGTCCTACGCAACGCGCAGACTCGCCCGATACCGCTTGCTCGAATTGGCGACACGCGACGAACAATCAGCGGACATCGTACGGTCCGTTTTGAGGTTGGAGATCAAAAACTCCGTTTCGATGGAGACGCTTGCTGCGGGCCGACGGATTCTTGCCGAGTTAGATCATCGCGATGCGATAAGTCGATTAGACCGCTTTCTCTACGATCCTGATTTTCAAGCCGGGCAACTGGCCGGGTGGCAAGAGTTCAGCCAATACGCTGGCGACTCCGGTGAAAGCCGACTGCTCTTCGCGGAGATGCTTCGTCGCGGTATTGACTGCTCTCGTCTTCAATCCGGCTCCGGCCAACCGTCCGCTTTTCTGGCGCCGGACAATCGCTCTGATCGTGAACTCCTCGAAACCATCGCCCGCGAAGACGTGATTCGTTGGTGCTTCGGACTGGTCGTTGCTTGCAAGCGAGCCGAAAGCTTTGGAACGAATGCGATCGCAAAAAGAAACGATGCCCAGCTGCTCCGTTGGGCGAGAGTTTTGCGGCATGAGGCATCAGGTCCGCTTCCCAAGCGTGGTCATCACAAATTCGTTTTAAAGAATCTGGTCTCCCGTTTCGTGGAATCGGCGGGGCTTGATACACCTGACCGCCTAACGATTGCACTTCGTTTCGGATGCACGGACGTGATTCGAAAACTCTGCAATGACGTGTTGAATCACCGGTCCACTTCCGCACCACAAATTGTCGTCGCGCTGTTGATCGCAAGCTCTCCACATGCCCCCGAGCTGGACATCGATCGTTGGCTGAATCAATACTCCAGCGACGAACGCGTGAGCCACCTTTGGCGTTCGATGGTACCGGATAAGAAGATCAGGCAAACGCAAGTCGGTGATGTCGCTCTTGCGCTCAAACTCCACCGTCAACAGATCGACCCACGGAAGGCGGGCTACGACGCAGTCATCGCAGACCCGACGCTAACGTTTCAGCC
>JBCCOI010000224.1:0-10886 GCA_039025515.1 Planctomycetota bacterium | reverse complement strand
GAGACGATGATCATCAGCGGGGCCTTCGGCATGACGAGTGAGAATGCGATGATCTCCTCATCCGCTGGCCCCGCTTTCATTGCAAGATCAATCTCAGCTCGACCTCGAAAAAAGCGCAACTTCAAAACGCGTGAGCGAGGACCAGATGCAAACCGATCCCATTGCTTTCTTCCTCACTTGGCCAACCTATGGAACTTGGCTCCCCGGTGACCAACGCGGCTGGGTCGAGTACCAACACGGCTGGCAACTCCCCGATCCGCCGCGAGTCCTAATCGCGCAATCGCGCATGAAGGAATCCGCCTGCGTCCTCGATCGGGCTGCCCGAAATGTCTTTTGCGGCCAAGTTCATGAAACCTGCCAATATCGCAAATGGACACTGTACGCAGTGGATTGCCGCTCGAACCACATCCACATCGTCGTCGGTGCGCACGATACTGATCCAAGAAAGATCCGCATTGACATTAAGGCTTGGTGCACACGCCGACTCAAGCAGCAAATCGATCCAGGTCGGCTGAATTGGTGGGCTGAGCGCGGCAGTATCCGATACGTTTGGAACGAAGTTCAATTGAGTCGAGTGGTGAAATACGTCAACGGCGCTCAAGACCGAAAAGATCGCGATCAACAGGAAACACAAATCAAGATAGGAAAGAGCTGAAGTCCTCGCTGTCAGCGAGTGAACGAGTTACGGAAATCGCCTCGCTCACGCTTCGGGTTAGGATTTTGCGGCACTCTCGACGAAAGTGGCGCGGTCCAGTTTAGGCGGGCTGGATTGATCGGCCGCATCGTCGGCGACTTCTCCGAGGTCGCTTGCCATACCTTTTGCAAAACTTTCGCCCGCGGCTTGGGTTTGAATTTAGAGACTCCGCCCCTCCTGCAAGGTAATCGTTCGATGAGACACTTCGTTTTCTTACTTGGATGTCTGTTCTTGCTTGCTTCGCCCGGGTTTGCTGCGGACTACGACCCGTACGACGTCGCGACAGCAGAAGCTCCTAAAGTGATTGAACTTGAGCTACGTGACACGGCGCGGCAGCGTGACATTCCGCTAAAGGTCTATCTTCCTGCAAGTGATGAGCCCTCAAAGGAAGCTCCTGTCGTCATGTTTAGTCACGGACTTGGCGGGTCACGTGACGGGTGCGGTTATCTGGGGCAGCATTGGTCGAAGCGTGGCTATGTTGCCGTCTACATGCAGCATGCGGGGAGCGACGCGGAAGTCTGGCGCAGTGTTTCGCTGCGCCAGCGGATGCAGGCATTGAAAGAGGCGGCAAATGGTCGAAACGCATTGGCACGATTCCAGGACGTCGCCGCAGTCTTGGACGGGCTCGAGAAATGGAATCAGACGCCCGACCATCCTCTTTCAGGGCGGATGGATTTGCAGCGTGTGGGGATGTCGGGGCATTCGTTTGGTGCGGTGACGACATCAGCGGTCAGCGGCCAAGCGTATCCGGGCCAGGGAAAGAGATTTACGGATAAGCGAATCGATGCCGCAGTCTTGTTCAGCCCAAATCGTCCGGCGCGAATCAACCCGAATGTTGCGTTCGGCCAAGTCTCTATTCCGTGGATGCTGATGACCGGTACCAAGGATACGTCGCCGATCAATGATACGACGGTGGATGATCGGCTTTCAGTCTACCCAGCACTTCCCGCAGCGATTGCTCGCTATGAAGTCGTTTTGGACGATGCCGAGCACTCCGCGTTCTCAGATGGTCAGCTGCGTGGAAATACTACAAAGCGAAATCCGAATCATCATCGTGTCATCCTGGCACTGTCGACGGCGTTTTGGGATGCTCATTTGCGAGACGACACGACAGCGAAGGCGTGGCTTCATGGAGAAGATGCGAAGCGTGTTCTTGAGGCCGGTGATCGATGGCAACTGGTCATCCCTCCTGAAACAAATGAGTGACGTACCGGTGTCTGGTTAGAACCGCTTCCGATATCGGTATGGTTGTTCCGGCCTCGGAGAGACCGGCTACAGTGGAGATCGGCGATATTTTCACGTTTGCGCGCAGAATTTCGTGAGTCTCGTGTAAGAAACTTTGCGGTTACGTCCAAACATAGGAGGAGACGCGTGGGCCGCCCGGAACGACGATGAGCACTGTGTACAGACACCAAGCCGAATTCTTTCGCCGATACATGGCTCGAACGGGCCGTGGAATTGGCTTCATTGACTCGCCGCGCGGACGAAGGTTTTGGTGGCTTGCCGCGACACTTTTTCTTTTCTCGACGACGCCGTTTACCTCCTCGGAGCAGGTTTCTGCGCAGGAACCGCAGAACGACGTCCGCGGATTCGATGACGGGTTCGATGCGGGACAAGAGGACGATGAATTTGACGAAGAAGCTGAGGATGACGAGCCAGGAGACGATGACTTCGACGACGAAGACGAGGTTGACTTTGAAGATGAAGAGGAGCACGACGAATTTGATCTCGGCGAGCTGCGTGAGATTCGCCGAGAACTAACCGCAGAGTTGCAAGAGCGACATGGAGCCAAGTCCGAGCTGCGCGCATGCATTCGGTCGATTGACGAGCTGACGAAGCTGATCTCGCAGCGTCAGCAACTCGAAGCCGCTGTTGAATCGGCGGAGGATCGCGATGACGAATCGACGTTGCGGCGACTGTTTCCTCAGCTTCGCAGAGTCAACTCGGTCTTGGAGGCTCGCGAACGGGTTTTCAATCTTCAGTTACATCAGATTGAGGTGGGTGAATACCTGGATGAGTTGATGGAAGCCGAAGATGAGGATCGTCATCGACTTGCCGAGACTCTTGAGAGCGGCATCCGGGAAGCCGGTGAACTGGCAAACAGATTCCTTAAGATGCGTTTAGCCGGCAAAGAATCGATTGCTCATTCAATCGAAGAAGAGTTGGAGTCCGTGTTCGATGAACGAGTTCATGCTCCGATGCGGGCTATCGACCTCCTGGCGGAGATCGATAAAGCTCGCGATGCGGATGAACAGGATTTGGCCGATGAACTTCGCGAAGAACTAGCGGAATTGAAACGTGAATTCGACCTCGGCATCGAAGTTGATGAATCGGAGGAACGCCTGCGACCACTTCCCCGATTTCGCTCAAAGCCGCAGCAGCCTCCACCGCAACCGATTCTCGTGACCGAGGAATCGCTTTCTCGCTATGCAGATGTTGACCTCGATCGCGAGGTTCGGCCGTTACTGAAGCGGTACTGTTTCGAGTGTCATAGCAGCGATTCCTCTTCGGGTGAGTTGGACTTCGAACAGTTGCTCGATGTTTCACCGGTGGTGAAGAATCGGCGAAAGTGGATCAATGTGATTGAGCAAACGAAGAATCATGTGATGCCTCCCGAGGACGCCACGCAGCCTTCGTTCGACGAACGAGAGAAAATCACGCTGGGTCTGCACCATGCCATCTTCAATTTTGACTACAGCGGGGTGAGCGATCCGGGGTTCGAGTCGGCGCGTCGTCTTTCTCATCGTGAATACAGCAACACCGTGCGCGACTTGTTTGGCGTTGAACTTGATGTCACCGATCGTTTTCCCCAGGAACTGACGGCCACGAGTGGTTTTGCAAACAGCGCGAATTCGTTGTTCCTGCAGCCTCTGCTGATGGAGCGTTACGTCAGCTTGGCGGAGTACGTCGTCGACTTGGCGTTGCCGATTACTTCGACGGGGAAAAACAACGAGAACGCTGCAGAACGTTTGATTGTTGCTCGGCCGAGTGATGCGGAAAGTGTGGCTAGCGCTGCAAGAAAGGTGATGCGTCCGTTTTTGCGTCGAGCGTTCCGCCGGACGCCCAGTGAGGCGGAGGTCGAACGTTATGGCAAACGGATCGAGAGCGCGTTTGCTTCCGGCGAGAGCTTCGACGAGTCCGTGAAGTCAACGCTGCGTACTGTTTTGGTTTCGCCCAGTTTCCTGTTGCTCGCCGAACGCGTGGGCGCCGAGGATGGACAAGCCTATGAGGTCGGAGGATTCGGACTCGCGAGCAGGTTGTCATATTTCTTGTGGGCCTCGATGCCCGATGACCTGCTGCTGGATCTCGCCGAGCGAGGCGAGCTCGCAAAGCCGGAGGTGATCGCCGGTCAGGTCGAAAGGATGCTGGCCGACCCGAAGTCGAATTCACTCGGCGATGTGTTCGCGGCACAATGGCTTGGATCGCAGCATTTGGGAACGCGGGTGAGGCTGGATCCGATCGATAATCCATGGTGCACCGAATCGTTGATGGCGGCCATGCGAAAGGAGACGTCGATGTTCTTCAATCACCTTGTCCGCAAAAACAGACCGATCACCGAATTGGTCAGTGCGAATTACACGTACCTGAACGAAGAACTTGCGGACCTTTATCGGATCGAGGGCGTCGTCGGTAGCCAAATGCGTCGCGTGAATATCGATACCGGCCGGCGCGGGGGCATTCTGGGACATGGCAGCTTGCTCGCCGTCACTTCCTTCCCTGGGCGAACCAGTCCGGTTGTTCGGGGGAAATGGATTTTGGACACGGTGCTCGGGACGCCTCCACCTCCACCGCCTCCCGACGTGAGTGAGTTGTCCGAGAAACTCGATTCCGAGCGACTTTCGTTTCGGGAAAAGCTAGAGCTGCATCGCGATCGCCCGAGCTGTTATGCATGCCACAGCCAAATGGATCCGCTCGGCTTTAGTCTTGAGAACTACGATTGGTTTGGCCGTTATCGTTCGCGGCGCGGCCGCAGCCGAATCGATTCCAAAGGCAAACTTCCCAATGGGACAGAGTTCGAGGGATTTAGCGGGTTGAAGCAAGTGATTTTGCAACAACGCCAGGACGATCTCATTCGACAGTTAACTCAAAAGATGTTGACTTACGCTCTCGGACGTCAACTCGAGTATTACGATGAACCTGCCGTGCGGAAGATTATGAAAAACATCGGTGAGAAGGAGAATCGTATGGGGGCACTGATCCGAGAAATTGTCGTGAGCTATCCCTTTCGGTACAAACGAAGTCCCACGGCGAGCGATGAAGTTGCATCGATCGATTCTGAGCGGGCATTCTCGAGATAGAGCGATTCCGTGATCACGTGCGTTCACGAAGGAACTTGAAGGGTACCTGCATGAAACTGCTGTCAAAGCCACTCTCCCGAAGAACGCTCCTTCGTGGCGTCGGCGTCTCGCTTGCGTTGCCTTGCTTGGAGGCGATGACCGCAAATAGTTATGGAAGCGGAACGGTCGAAAAGAAGGTCCGTCTTGCTTATCTCTATTTTCCCAATGGCGTTGCAAACGGAGCGTGGGAACCCGAACGAGTCGGCCGTGACGGTCGTCTTCAGAAGCTCAATCGATACATGAAGTCTCTTGAGCCGTTTCTGCAGGACATCACGATTCCCCAGCAGATATGGACGCCGCGAGGTAATGGACACGGTTCGGGGACGGCGACTTGGCTAACCGGTCATGGCTATGACGGCCGCGAGATCAACGCCGGTGGAATCTCGGTCGATCAAATGGCCGCCAAGCTTGTTGGCGATCAGACGCTGTTGCCCTCGCTGGAGTTGTCGACGCGTGGCGAAGGCTTCTTCTCGAACAGCCTTCCACGCAACACGATCTCTTGGGCCGACAGCTCAACGCCGATGCCGCGTGAGACCGAACCTCGCGTGATCTTTGATCGTATGTTCCGCGTTGCCAAGGATGGATTTCGTGATCGGTCCGTTTTGGATGCCGTGCTCGAAGACGCGAGAGAGTTGAGGCGTCGCGTCGGCACGAGCGACCACCGCAAGTTGGATGAGTATTTGGAATCGGTGCGGGCGATCGAAAAGAGAATCCAGTTTTCAGATCGGCAGGCCAAACGTGCATCTTCAGATCATCAATTGCAAAAAAGTCTCGTTCGTCCCGCGGACGGCGTGCCTGCGGATCATCGTGAGTACATGCGTTTGATGTTCGACATGATGACGCTCGCGTTCTGGTCAGATGCAACGCGTGTCTCGACGTTTATGCTGGACCACGGTCAAAGCAATCGATATTTCAACTTCATTGATGGCGTTCGCGGAACGTGGCACGCGCTATCGCATTGGAAAGATGCGTCCGGCCGAACTGACGATGACGATGGAATCACTTCATGGGATTCGCCCACCCAAAAACGTCATCAATACAACTTGGTGACGCAGTGGCACCATGAACAGGTGGCGTACTTTCTTGGGCGGCTGAAGCAAATTCGCGAACCCGACGGAAGCTCGTTGCTGGATAATTCGACAATCGTCTACGGTTCGAACCTTGCGGATGGTCACGTGCATGAAGAAAAGAACCTGCCGATTTTGATAGCCGGCCGAGGCGGCGGTAGCGTGAATTCGGGACGACTGATCAAGTTTCGCCGTGACACGAGCATGTCTGACTTGCACTTATCGATGCTGCGGCAATTTGATGAAAGCGTCGAACGTTTCGCCGACAGCAATTCTCCGATGACGGAGCTAGAGTCGTAACGAGGGAGGGCCTTTGGGGCCGCCCTGATCTCTCGCCGGGGTCTCGTTCGGACGAACAGATCGCACTGCAAACGCGCGCAACGTACAGCTTCGAGCTTGTTTTCGTTCGCCGAAGTTCGTCAGCGACTGTCCTTTGCTCGCGGATTCGTGCTCGTTTGCACTGCAAGCTAGCCGGTTTCGACGGAAATCAGATTTTTCTGCGGCAAACGTGTCAGAATAGGGTGCCGGACGGATTAGGTCCGGTAAGCATCGCGGGATCAATAACTGACCGGTTGTTTTGCGTCTCTCATCACGCCGGATCGTGATGGCTACGTTGAAAATGCGACAGTGATTGATCCCGCGATGCAAACACGCTGACGGAGATTGTTTTGCCAGAGTTCCCAGAAACGAGCGAAAGCCTGATCCTGCAGGTGCGCGATCGCGAAGATCGCGAGGCTTGGGAACGTTTTGAGCAACTCTATCGTCCGGTGATCTTTCGAATCGCCAAGCGTCACGGACTCCAACACAATGATGCGTTGGATTTGGTTCAGCAGGTTCTCTTTTCTGTCTCGAATGCGATCAATCGATACGAGCGCGTGGAAAATGGACCTCCGTTTCGGAACTGGCTAAGCCGGATCACGAGAAATGCAATTTTGAAGGCCCTGACGCGAGCGCCTCGCGATCGAGCGGCGGGCGGAACGGAGCCATGCGGACTGCTGGATGCCATCCCGTCGACCAACGCGGCAACCGAAGATCTGATCGAAACGGAATACCAGCGAGAGGTTTACTCGCGTGCAGCATCAGCGGTACGCGGAGACATCGAAGAAACCACTTGGTTGGCTTTCGAGCTGACCATGCTGCAATCGGAAAGCATTGAGCACGTTGCCAATGCGTTGGGCATCTCGACGGGGAGTGTCTACGCGGCGCGTAGTCGTGTCATGCGAAGGCTCCGCGACGCCGTAAAGCGGATCGAACAACCATGATTAAGAAAGTTGATGATTGCGAGTACGGGCTCGTTGATGAGTATCTGGCTGGAACACTTTCTGAAGAAGAAAGTAGCCATTTTGAGTCGCACCTCTCAACCTGCGAGAAATGCAGAAACGTGCTCGAGTCACGTTCGGCGGAGCCGGAAGTCTGGGAAAACGTGAGGCTCTTGTTGGGCACGAACTCGCACGGCAGCATCGATCCGTCCTCGGATGCGTCAGAGGAGGATAGCCCCGTGCGTCCCGGATTCGGTGTGCTGAAACACCTGGCACCGACCGATGATCCGGAGATGCTTGGCCGTTTGGGCGAATACGAGATCGGAGGCATCGTCGGAGTTGGCGGGATGGGGGCCGTCCTTCGGGGGTTTGATAAATCGTTGCGACGAGTCGTTGCGATCAAGGTCATGGCACCTTACCTGGCAGGAAGCGGACCCGCGAGAACGCGTTTCCAGCGCGAAGCTCGCGCGGCTGCCGCGATCACTCACGACAACGTGATTGATATCTATGGAGTTTCTGAAGCGAACGGGCTGCCGTTTCTGGTCATGCCTTTTGCAAGAGGACCATCTCTGCAAAAACGAATCGATGAAAGCGGACCACTCGGCGTCATCGAAGTCATTCGCATCGGAAAACAGATCGCTTCCGGTTTGGCAGCCGCTCACGAACAAGGTTTGGTTCATCGGGACATTAAGCCGGCCAATATTTTGCTCAACGAGGGCATTGAACGTCTCTGGATCACCGACTTTGGCGTCGCGCGTGCCATGGACGACGCTTCGATGACGAACACCGGTGTCATCGCGGGAACACCACAATACATGTCGCCCGAGCAAGCTCGGGGTGAGAACGTCGACCAGCGTAGCGACTTGTTCAGTTTGGGCAGCATCCTCTACACGGCATGCACGGGTAGGCCTCCGTTCCGGGCCGAGTCGGCATATGGAGTCCTGCGCCGAATCACGGATACGGATCCGCGGCCGATTCGAGAAGTCAACTCGGAAATACCGGAGTGGATATGCAGATTGATCGATCGGCTCATGGCCAAGCATCCTTCGGATCGTTTTCAAACGGCTGCGGAAGTGGCGGACTTGCTGGAGAGTTGTCTCGCTCACATCCAACAGCCGACGCAGATTGATCTTCCGCCGAGCGTCGCATCAACGCTTTCTTCGCCATCGAGTTCGACCGCTGACGCACAGGTTGTCGAGCCGACGAACCGAGATGCAAAACCCATCGCCCGTTCACTGCCCGTTCGAAAAATCGGAGCCTTTCTCATGCTGAGTCTCGTTGTTTGTTTTGCCGCCGGCTTCATGGTTATGGAAGCGACGGAGCCTGATGTACTGACGGGAACATGGCACGGAGAGCGTTGGCAGAACGTGCGATTCTCATCGACGCCCGAAGCGCCCGGTTGGTACTCAGGGACTTTTGAAGACGGTCGAGGACAGCGAGGCGTCTTGCACCTCGAATGGTCGAGGCTTCAACGCCGCTACAACGGTAGATGGCGAGTTGGCGGAAATGAGTCCGGGCCGATTACGATTCGAAACCAAAACGAAGTACTCAGGGGGGCGATCAGCTTTGACGCGGAATCAAACGCTGACCCGGAAACACCGCGGTTGAGAGACTTCTCATGGCAGCAGGGCAAAGAAAGACAAACGAAGGTCCAGGCAAAGACATCGCGCGATCACCGGTTCGTCGAAATCCGCGTGCCGCAATCAGGGATTCTCGCCGGGATCAGACAGGATCTGGAAACTCTCGCACAAGTCCGAAAAGGAGACTTGCTTGCCACGCTCGCTCCCGAGCAAGACTCGGCGAAATTGCAAAGTCAGTTGGATACAAAGGACCAAGAAGTGAAGATGCTCAAGAAGCTACTCGCGGCCAAGATCGGTGAACTGGATATCGCGGAACGGTCGCTGCAAGCAGCGCGCGTTCGTGTCTCGGCCTATCGTGCTGCCAAGCAAGAAGTTAGCAAAGCCGCAATCGCGGAGGCTCAAGCCGGTCTTCAGCAGATGGAGGCCGCGAAACTCAAACTGAAGGCACGCGAGGACGAACTCGAAGCCGCCGAACAAAGCTTGGAAACGAAAAAGGAAGTTTTCGCTGATGGGATCGAATTGGTAAACGCATCCGCTAAAGTCGCCCTCGCCAAGAAAGCGGTTGATGTCGCAAGACGAGACCTGCAGAACGCAAAGCGGATAGCAGAAAGCCGAGCTGCCGAACAATCAAAACTTCAGGAAGCGGAATCGAAAATCCAGGACGCCATCGCTCACCAAAACGCGGCGGAATCGGAAGTGGCGAAGACAAACACTGGCGTGGTTGAAACGGAGGCTGAGTTAGAAACTGCCAAGCGGCAATCGGATGCGATACGTCAGAGCTTAAATGAGAACGAGAAACTCAATATCGTGAGTCCTGTCGATGGTGTGATCGACGTTTTGGAATCCTCGACGGTCGGTCAAAAACTCTTTGAAGGCGAAACGCTGCTTCGGATCAAAATCAAGGAAGCAGCTTCTCCAGTGGGGACTCTCAAATGAAGATCAAGACAACCCATGGATCGTTCGAGGGATTTTTGGAAATCCCCATGACTCCGCCAAGGCATCGGCAGCCTCTTCCGGATCGGTGATGTCGCCCCATCCGCCGTTGTAGAGGTGCGCGTGAGCGAACTCGTGGGCGATGATGTACAAGGCGAAGCCTTCGTTGCAATCATTCAGTCGCTTCCGGAGCACGACGGCACGGCTGCCATTTCGATTCGTGCCCGGCATCGCCATCCAGAGCGACCAACCGTGACCGGGAACATAGTTGTCGAGAGCGATGTGAAAGCTTTCGTCGCGCAAGAAGTCATCGACGACGGGTGTGGGCAAGTGCTCTAGGACCTTCTTCACCCGATCACGCAATGCCACGTACTGCTCGAACGGCTTCAGGAACTCGGAAAAAACATCACCGGTCATGGCAAACTGAAAGGAGCTTCATCAAGCGGAAAAAGAGCTCAAGCTGAGTTGTGAATGCATAACTCGCCGAGACTAAAATCGGGCATCAATTCGCGTAAACGCCATCGCATCACCAAAACTTTGGAAGTCTTCTTTGTCCCAGTAAAAGTCAGGATGGTCACCGTTGTTCGCGGCATGTTCGGCCCAGTCTAGCGTCTTTTCCAGCCAATCACTGAATGTGTAAGCAATGACCGGGTTTCGATTAGGAATGCCCGCCAGCTCCGTGCTGCTAACACAAATCGGTCCGAGCAATCGATCATATTCAAATCCTTTTTCAGCTCGACGCGGGTCGTGACAATTGCGATCCAGATTGACGAGCAGAATTCTGCCATCGCTGAGATCCGCAAGATGAAACCACGTTTTACCACCAGGGCCACGACTTTCACCAAGTTTTTCGGGAACCTCGCCCCAATCGACTGGCTTAACGGCTGAGCTGTCAACTATCTGTATCGTTTCTCGACCAGACTTGATCACGACGCCCGTGAACTCGAAAAAGAAGCGATCCAGATCTGGGGCGAAGTCGGAGTATTGAGGCTCGTTCTTCTCGTTGTAAATACTTT